>NZ_CAKKMM010000072.1:0-13732 GCF_918698205.1 Microbacterium sp. Bi128
ATGCGGGCGAGGGCAGAGCCCACGGCGACCGTCTCGTCCTCCTGGACGAGGATCTCCTGCAGCGTGCCGGCGACGGGCGAGGGGATCTCGGTGTCGACCTTGTCGGTCGAGATCTCCAGCAGCGGCTCGTCCACGGCGACGTCGTCGCCGACGGCCTTGAGCCAGCGGGTGATCGTGCCCTCGGTGACGCTCTCACCGAGCTCGGGCAGCTTCACCTCGGTCGAGTCGTCCGAACCGGACGACGCCGGTGCGGGCTGCTCGGCGGGAGCAGCTTCGGCGGGAGCGGACTCCGCGGCGGGCTGGGCGGGGGTCTGCTCTTCGGCGGCCGGAGCCTCTTCGGCAGGAGCCGCTTCGGGCGCGTCGTCGGACGACGAGCTGCCGGAGCCATCACCGATCTTCGCGAGGATCGCGCCGACCTCGACGGTCTCGTCCTCCTGGACGAGGATCTCTTCGATCACGCCCGAGACGGGCGAGGGGATCTCGGTGTCGACCTTGTCGGTCGAGATCTCCAACAGACCTTCGTCCTCCTGGACGGTGTCACCGACCTGCTTGAGCCAGCGGGTGACCGTTCCCTCGGTCACGCTCTCGCCGAGAGCGGGGAGGACGACGGAAGTGCTCATGGATATGTCTCCTTCGTACCGGATGCGGTGTCTAGCTTAGTGACGGCTGGGGGATCAGAGTGCGTGCAGCGGTTTGCCGGCGAGCGCGAGGAACGCCTCGCCCAACGCTTCACTCTGGGTGGGGTGGGCATGGACGAAGGGCGCGATGTCTTCCGGGTGCGCCTCCCATCCGACGGCGAGTTGCGCCTCGGTGATCAACTCGCCGACGCGATCGCCGACGAGGTGCGCTCCGACGATGGGCCCATCGACCCGCCGGATGATCTTCACGATGCCGGAGGTACCGATGATCTCGCTGCGCCCGTTGCCCGCGAGGTTGTACTCGTACGCCTGGACGGCGTCCGAGCCGAAACGTTCCTGAGCCTGGGCCTCGGTGAGCCCTACCGAGGCGACTTCGGGGTGCGAATAGGCCACCCGGGGGACATCGACGTCGGGCACCAGAACCGGCGCGAGACCGGCGATCTCCTCCGCCACGAAGATGCCCTGCTGGAATCCGCGGTGGGCGAGTTGCAGACCCACGACGATGTCGCCGACGGCCCACACGTGCGCAGCGGTGGTCCGCAGTCGTTCGTCTGTCGAGACGAAGCCGCGCTCCAAACGGACACCGGCCTCCTCGAAGCCCATGCCCGAGGTGGCGGGACCACGTCCGACGGCGACGAGCACGTAGTCGGCCTCCAGGGTGGTGCCGTCGTCGAGCGAGACGGTCAGACCGTCCGCGCGCTCGGCGACGGACGAGAACCGTCGCCCGAGCTGGAAGGCGATGCCGCGCTTGCGGAAAGCCCGCTCGAGCGCCTTGCTCGACGAGACGTCCTCGGCGGGGAGCAGATGGGGAAGCGCCTCGACGATCGTGACCTCGACGCCGAACGAGCGCCACACGCTCGCGAACTCGACACCGATGACACCGCCGCCCAGCACCACGACACGGTCGGGAACGACCTCGAGGTCGAGAGCCTGCTCACTCGTCAGGATCCGACCCCCGATCTCGAGACCCGGGAGGCTGCGACTGTACGATCCGGTCGCGAGGATCACATCGGTCCCGCGGTACACGTCGTCTCCCACGCGCACGGCCGGACCCGCTTCGAGCGTCCCCTCGCCGCGGACCACACGGATGCCGCGCGCCGAGATGAGCCCCTCGAGGCCCTTGAACTTCTTCGCGACGATGCCCTCACGGTAGGAGCGCACGCGAGCGGGGTCGATACCGTCGAACGACGCCTGCACCCCGATCTCCGCGGCCCCACGCGCGGCGTCGGCGACCTCGGCGGCGTGGAGAAGCGCCTTCGTGGGGATGCACCCGCGGTGCAAGCACGTCCCGCCGAGCTTGTCCTTCTCGACGAGAACGACGTCTTTGCCCAGTTCCGCCAGTCGAAGCGCGGCGGCATATCCGCCGCTACCCCCGCCCAGCACGACCACGTCGGCGCGGTACTCGGTCACCGGACGCTCCCCGCCGAGATCAACTCCACGAGCGAGCGCACGGTGGCGCCGGTCACGCCCTTGTCGGTGAAGCCATACGGCGCGCCCTTGTTCATGCCGACACCCGCGATATCGAGGTGCACCCAGGGGATGCGAGGAGCGTCGGCCTCGTCGGACACGCGTCCGACGAAGTGTCGGAGGAACAGGCCGGCGAAGAGCGAGCCGCCCGCGGGGTCGCCGATCTTCGCGTTCTGCAAGTCGGCGATGGGGGAGTCCAGCTCATCGACCATGTGGGCGGGCAGCGGCAGCTGCCAGGCCAGCTCGGACACGCGTCCCGCGGCAGCGAGGTACTCGGCGACCGCTTCGTCCTCGCCCATCACACCCGTGTGCCGGTTCCCGAGAGCGACGGTGATGGCGCCGGTGAGAGTGGCCACGTCGACGATGAGGTCGGGGTTCTCGCGGCTCGCGGCGACGAGGCCGTCGGCAAGCACCAGGCGGCCTTCGGCGTCGGTGTTGAGCACTTCGACGGTGCTGCCGTCGAGCATGCGCAGCACGTCACCGGGACGGGTCGCGCGGCCCGACGGCATGTTGTCCGCGATGCACAACCAGGCACTGACACGGACGGGAAGCTGCATCTCTGCCGCCGCTCGCAGCACCGCGAGCACGGTCGCAGCGCCGCACATGTCGTACTTCATGCCCACCATGGACGACGCGGGCTTGAGCGACAGCCCGCCGGTGTCGAAAGTGATGCCCTTGCCGACGAGAGCGACGTGGCGCTCCGCACCGGTGGGGGAGTACTGGAGGTGCACGACGCGGGGCGGGCGGTCGGATCCCTGGCCGACGCCCAGGATGCCTCCGTAGCCGCCGTCACGAAGGGCTTGCTCGTCGAGCACCTTCACCTCTACGGGGAGACCCTTTACGGCCTCGACGGCGGCGTCGGCGAAGTCGGCCGGTCCGAGCCACTCGGCGGGGGTCGTCACGAGGTCCTTCACGAGCGCAACGGCGCTGGCGACCGCCGCTACGGCGGTCTGATCGGCCTCGGAGGGCGCTGCGGCCGTGTGGACCGTCACTCGGGTCGCGCGGGCCTTCGGCGCCTCGCTCTTGTAGCCGGCGAAGCGGTATCCGCCCAGGGCGGCACCCTCGGCGAGCGTGCTCCACCCGGCCTCGACGAGCGACTGCACCGCGACGTGGTCGAAACCGGTGAGCTGACGAAGTCCCGTTCCGACGGCGTCGCGGAGGGCAGCGGCATCCGGACTCGCACCGGCGCCGACGACGGCGACGGGAAGAGAGACACCGGGGACGTGCACGCGCTGGAACGACCCCGACGCGCCCGTGAACCCGACGGACTTCAGCGACGCGCCCAGACCATCCCATCCCTGCGGGTCGGAGGTCGCTCCGTCGGACTTCGCGACCACGAGGAGGATCGCATCGGCGTCGGACTCGAGGACGGAGCTGTCGGTGTGCGTCACGGAGGGGAAGGGCATGGGTTCCATCCTAGGTTCGCGACTTGCGGGCGAAGCGGGACACCCCGGGCGGCGGCTGTTCGCTAGAAGCGGGACGCTCCACCGCCGCCGTGTCCGGGGCGGCTCGTAGAGTGGGGACATGCCGTATCCCGCACCGTTGTACGACCGCGCTCCCGCCGCGCCGCCCGTGCCGTCGGGGCTGCCGCTGGTGATCGCCCTGACCGGCTTCACCGACGCGGGCGGTGCCGTGACACGTCTGGTGGAGTACTTCCGCGACGACCTCGAGCCTCACCCCGTGGTCGTGTTCGAGAACGACATGCTGCTCGACTACCGCGCGCGCCGGCCTCTCATCACCTTCGTCGAAGACCACCTGACCGACTACCGGCCGCCGAAGCTCGAGCTCTCGCTCGCCCACGACTCCCTCGGTCACCCGTTCCTCCTTCTGGCCGGCTACGAGCCCGATTTCCTCTGGGACGCCTTCGTCGAGAGCGTCGTCGAGATCAGCGCGGGGCTGCAGGTGTCGTCCGTGACGTGGGTTCACGCGATCCCCATGCCGGTGCCGCACACGCGTCCGATCGGAACGACCGTCAGCGGGACTCGCAGCGACCTCGCCGAGGCGCACTCGGTGTGGCGGCCTCACACGCACGTCCCGTCCACCGTGGGGCACCTCATCGAATACCGGTTCGCGGAGGCGGGCGCCAAGGTGTCCGGATTCGCCCTTCTCGTTCCCCACTACCTCGGCGACACCGAATACCCGGCCGCCGCATTGGCCGGCCTCGACAGTCTCACGGTGGCGACGGGCCTGGTGTTCTCGGGCGAGGTGCTGCGCGAAGAGAATCGTGAGTTCCTCACCAAGGTCACCGAGCAGGTCGAGGGCAGCGACGAACTGACCCGCATGCTGCAGGGCCTGGAAGAGCGGTACGACGCCTACATGGCCGGCTCGACCTCGGCGACCCCGATCATCCACACCGGGGATCTGCCCAGCGCCGACGAACTCGCCGCGGAACTCGAGCGATTCCTCGCCACGCGGCCCGGCGACGACGACCGCCGCGGTCGGCTCGGCTGAGCCGGAGCGAATCCCGCAGTGCGTCCACGGGCCGCATCCGACGCTTTCCGTCTCCACCGGAGGAATACGTCGCGGCGCGCGGTGGTTGTCTACGCACAGATGCCCGGTGCACGTCAAGTCCCGCACCGGGAATGTGAGACAATGAAGAACCTGACCCGTTGTCGGCCGATCCCGGAGCCCGCTCCACAGGATGGGACTTGACAAGGGTCTTACTAGTGTCCGAGAACGACCGGCGGCCGTGCAACGCGCGTTCCCGGTGAAAGGCGAAACGTGGCAGGCACGAACACCAAGACCCGCTCCCGCAGTGCGAAGGACACAGACCTCGACACCGCAGAGGAGCCCACGACCGCGTCGAAGAAGACCGCGGCCAAGAAGGCCCCCGCCAAGGCCAAGGCCGCTCCCGCCAAGGCAAAGACCAAGGCCGGCGCCGACGACGACCTCGATGAGGACGACGTCGAGGAGGACATCGACGAAGAGATCGAGGTCGCCGACGACTCCGACGACGAGTCCGAGGACTCGGCGAAGCCCGCGGCCAAGAAGTCCGACGACGACAGCGACGACGACGACGAGACCCCGGCGACGCCCACCGAGGCCCTCCCGACCGGTGCGATCGTCATCTCCTCGAGCGACGAGGACGACGTCCCTGTCTACTCGGCGCAGATCACCGGCGCCACCGCCGACCCGGTCAAGGACTACCTCAAGCAGATCGGTAAAGTCCCGCTGCTGAACGCGGCCGAAGAGGTCGAGCTCGCCATGCGCATCGAGGCGGGCCTCTTCGCCGAAGAGAAGCTGTCGAACATGTCCGCGGCAGAGAAGACGAGTCAGCTCGGTCTCGACCTGCAGTGGGTCGCCCGCGACGGTCAGCGAGCCAAGAGCCACCTCCTCGGCGCGAACCTGCGTCTGGTCGTCTCGCTCGCCAAGCGCTACACCGGCCGCGGCATGCAGTTCCTCGACCTGATCCAGGAGGGCAACCTCGGTCTGATCCGTGCGGTCGAGAAGTTCGACTACACGAAGGGCTTCAAGTTCTCCACGTACGCCACGTGGTGGATCCGTCAGGCGATCACGCGTGCCATGGCCGACCAGGCCCGCACCATCCGCATCCCGGTGCACATGGTCGAGGTCATCAACAAGCTCGCCCGTGTCCAGCGTCAGATGCTGCAGGACCTCGGTCGCGAACCCACGCCCGAAGAACTGAGCCGCGAACTCGACATGACCCCCGAGAAGGTCATCGAGGTGCAGAAGTACGGGCGCGAGCCCATCTCGCTGCACACCCCGCTCGGCGAGGACGGCGACAGCGAGTTCGGTGACCTCATCGAGGACACCGAGGCGGTCGTGCCGGCCGACGCCGTGGGCTTCACGATGCTGCAGCGCCAGCTCGAGTCGCTCCTGGACTCGCTCAGCGAGCGCGAGGCGGGTGTCATCCGTATGCGCTTCGGCCTGGGGGACGGCCAGCCCAAGACCCTCGACCAGATCGGCGACACGTTCGGCGTCACGCGCGAGCGCATCCGCCAGATCGAGTCGAAGACGATGGCCAAGCTCCGACACCCCAGCCGTTCGCAGTCGCTCCGGGACTACCTCGAGTGAGCGGGCAGGCCAACGCCGGCAAGGCGCTCACCGTCACCGTCGAGGGCACGTCGTACGCCCGCATCCCGATCCGCACGCGGGTCGTCATGCCGGGCGACGACCTCGACGCCTTCATCCTCGAGTACGCGAAGGATGCCGTGCAGCCGGGCGACCTGCTGTTCGTCACCGAGAAGATCGTCGCGATCACGCAGGGCCGCTCGTTCAAGCTCGACACGATCAAGCCCCGCAAGCTGGCGCTCTTCCTGTCGAAGTACGTCACCCGCACGCCCTACGGCATCGGTCTCGGCATGCCCGAGACGATGGAGATGGCGTTGCGCGAGTGCGGCACCCCTCGCATCCTGTTCGCCGCGGCCGTCTCGGCCGTGACCAAGGCGTTCGGTCGCAAGGGGGACTTCTACCGCATCGCGGGCGACAAGGCCCGCGCGATCGACGGCCCCACCAAGGGCACGATCCCTCCGTACAACCAGGCCGTCGTCCTGGGCCCGGAGCGTCCTCGCGAGGTCGCCGCGCACCTGAAGTCGCTGCTCGGCGTCGACCTGCAGGTCGCGGTCGTCGACATCAACGACCTGGGCGGCAACATCCTCGGGTCCACCATGGACAAGGCCGGCGAGAAGCGCCTCGTCGCGATCCTGAAGGACAATCCGCTCGGCCAGGGCCACGAGTCGACGCCGCTCGGCATCGTCCGCCCCGCCTGACACCGACCACACGGAAGGCCCGCTCTCTCATCGAGGGCGGGCCTTCTCGGCATCCGGTAGCGCACAACTCCGGCAGGATCAGTCTGCCGCCGCTCGGAGTGGCACGCTGGCGCAGGTACGCAGGAGTTGTGCCCGAGCCCGGCCGGAGCGCCCGACACGACCGAGCGCGAGGACGAGGCCGGGGCACTCCCGCGCGGCTGCCATCGCAGAACAACCCCGGAACCGCACAACTCCTGCAGAAATCCGTCGCAACCACGCCGATCGGCTTTCAGGCGCGGGTATGCAGGAGTTGTGCGACCCGCGCGACGGCGGGCCTCATGGCATCCGGTCGTCAGAAGCCGATCGCGGCCTGGTAACGGGGCTTGTGGCCGGTGCGGATGCCGGTGACGCTGGGCTTGTTCTCGTAGACGCCGGCGCCCCAGTTGCCCTCGACGAGCACGGGACCCTCAGGGCCGACGACGATGTCCCAGCCGACGTACTGCACCTGCGGGACGACGCGGGCGACCTGGTCGACGAACGCCTTCACCTCGTCGATCATCGGCAGCTGGAAGTCGCCGATGCGGGCCCCGGAGTCGGGGTGGTTCTCGTGCACGTGCCCGTGCGAGTCGTAGCCGGCGCCGAGGGCGTGGCCGTTCTCGTCGAGCATCGTGTAGAAGCCGCCGAAGGTCATCTGGTCGCTCACCGCTCCGCGGCCGAACTTCTGCGCCATGGCCAGGATGTGCGTCTTCTCCCCGTCGAAGAACGCCGTGACACGCGTGGTGTTGACGGTGCCGGGGCAGACGGCGGCGAGGTCGTCGTGCTGGCGGATGACCTCTTCGACCAGGATCTCGCCGCGCTCGAGCAGTCCGCGGTGGAACTCCGCCCAGTCCTCGACCTCGGCGGCGTGATACCGGTGCACACCGGTGCCGGCTTGTCCGACGGGCTCCTTCGTCACGATCGTTCCGAGACGCTCGGTGAAAGCGCGGAGCTCGTCGACGTTGCCCTGCTCGACGATCATCCAGTCGCGGCGGAGGAACTCGCTGAACCGGCGATCGAACTCGACCTTGTCCTGGAAGATGTAGCGATAGTCGGGGTGGTCGAACTTCTGCGAGATCTGGTTCGACACCGGGTGCGTCATGTACGTCGCGCGCTCCGCCGGGCTGAGGATCGCGAAGTCGTAGTCGATGTAGTCCTGGAAACCGACGTTCTTCACGCCCGCCTGGTACAGCATGTCGGCGACGACCAGCGGCAGGGCCTTGCCGTGCTGCGCGGAGGCCTCTTTCGCTCGCTCGACCACCGACCCGACGTCGATGCGGCGGGCGCGTCCGGCGAGGTAGCGCAGACGGGTGACGGGGGAGAAACCCTGCTGAGGCATTGAGGCTCCGGGGTCGGGAACGGGGGACCCGGATAGTCTAGATGCCGTGACCTCCGCGCCTTCCGTCCGTGCCGGCGCCGGCCGAGGAGTGGCTCCGGTGGCCCGTCTGTCGGAGTCGGCGCTGCGCGCGAACGCCCTGCTCGCACCCGTCGGGCCCGCCGACGACGTCCTCGCCGTCGACGCGTGGGGCCACGGCGCCGAGTGGGTGGCATCCGTCCTCTCGACGCTGGGCGTCGACGCCCGTTCCCTCGACGCGGCGACCCTGTTCGGGCTGCCCGACGGTGATCCGCGGGCACGGCCCGTGCTGTCGCTGCACGGCCGCGTGCTCGGCACGAAGCCGCTGCGGGCGGGCGAGGGCGTGTCCTACGGCTACACGCACCGCGCCCCGCGCGACACGACGGTCGCCCTCGTCACGGGCGGCTACGCGCAGGGCGTCGTGCGGTCCCTCGGCAACGCCGTCGACGTCGCGATCGACGGGCGCCGTCATCGAATCGTCGGCCGTGTCGCGATGGACGTCTGCGTCGTCGACGTCGACACCGCGCGGCCCGTCCGCGGTGCCGACGTGGTCTTCTTCGGCGACCCCGAGTCGGGTCAGCCGTCGCTCCGGGAGTGGATGGATGCCACGGGCTGGGGCGCGGGCGAAATCGTCGCGGCCATCGGTGCGCGTGCGGAACGGACGGTGAGCGCATGACCGCCGCGTACCGGGTCGACCTCGACGCCTTCGCGCGCAATCTCGCCCGGGTCCGAGAAGCCATCGCGCCCGCCGAGCACATGCTCGTCGTCAAGGACGACGCCTACGCGCACGGACTCGAGGCGATCGTGCAGCGGGCGACCGCCGAGGGCGTCCGGTGGTTCGGCGCCTTCGACGTGGTGACCGGCCGAGCGGTCCGCGCCGTCGCCGGACCCGACGCCCGGATCTTCGTCTGGCTGCTGGGCGGTCCCGACGACCTCGCGGACGGCATCGCGGCGGATCTTGACCTCGGCATCGGCGACGAGTCCCTGCTCGACGACCTCGCAGCCCTCCCCGTGCCGCCTGCACCGGCGCGCGTGCACCTCAAGATCGACACGGGCCTGCACCGCAACGGCATCCGTCCCGAACGCTGGGACGCGGCGTTGGAGCGCCTGTCCGGGCTGGTGGATGCCGGCCACGCCCGGTTCGAGGGCCTGTGGTCGCACATCGCCGAGGCCTCGGATGCCGACGACGACGACGCGCGCGCGATCTTCCTGGCAGCGCGGGAATCTGCCGTCGCCGCGGGGCTCACGCCGCGCTACTCGCACCTGGCCGCCAGCGCCGCGGGGTTCGCCCGCGCGCCGTTCCGTGAAGACCTCGTGCGGGTGGGGGCGTTCTCGTACGGCATCCGCCCCGCCGGCGGACCGGCGGAGTCGGAGCTGGGGATCGAGCCGATCGCTGCCCTCGTCGGCACGGTGACCGCCGTCATCGACGACACGGTGCGCGTGGACCTCGGCTCTCTCCTGGGTGTTCCCTCGTCGCTGTCGGGGCGATTCTCCGTCCGCACCCCCGCGGGCCCGCGCCGAATGCTCTCCATCGACGCCACCTCCGCGGTGGTCGAAGGATGGCAGGATGCCGCGATCGGCGACGAGGTGACGGTGTTCGGGCGCGGGGGAGCGGCATCCGCGACCGATCTGGCGGAGCTGATCGACACGATCGGCGAGGAGGTCGCTCTGCGGGTCTCGCCCGCCGTCACCCGCCGCTACACGTCGAACGGGCCTCGTCCCGCTCGGTAAGGAGCGGCGCGAGGCCCGTTCGGATGAGTCTGGTCAGTCGGCGGCGTTGAGACGAGCGGTCTCGTCGTGCCACGACGTCGCGATGCTGCGGAGCTTCTCTTCGTACTTGCGTCCGTGGTGGGCGCAGAAGAGGAGTTCGCTGCCGTTGACCTCGGCGGCGATGTAGGCCTGCGCCCCACAGGAGTCGCAGCGATCTGCCGCCGTCAGGCGGTGGTCGAGAACGACGGACGCTTCGGGTGCGGTCGTAGTGGTCATCTCGGGTGCCCTCCTCGTGGTCGTTGGGCGAGTCTGTCAATAGAACCACGGGGATGTTTCCCTTATGCCGCGTGGGCCTGACATTTCGCTGTGCGCGTACGTCGGCCCCGCGGGGCCGTGTGTCTGCAAGCCGATGTCGGGGCCCCCGATTACGCTGGGAGATCGTGACGTCCGAGTATTCCGCCCATCATCTCCAGGTCCTCGAGGGCCTCGAAGCGGTACGCAAGCGCCCGGGCATGTACATCGGTTCCACCGATTCCCGTGGCCTCATGCACTGCCTGTGGGAGATCATCGACAACTCCGTCGACGAGGCGCTCGGCGGGCACGGCTCGCGGATCGAGATCGTCCTCCACAGCGACGGCAGTGTCGAAGTGCGTGACCGCGCCCGCGGCATCCCGGTCGACGTCGAACCGCGCACCGGACTCACCGGCGTCGAGGTCGTCTTCACGAAGCTCCACGCCGGCGGCAAGTTCGGCGGCGGCTCGTACGCGGCCTCCGGCGGCCTTCACGGCGTCGGCGCGTCGGTGGTCAACGCGCTGTCCGAGCGTCTCGACGTGGAAGTCGACCGCAGCGGCAAGACCTACGCGATGTCGTTCCACCGGGGTGAGCCGGGTGTGTTCGCCGGCGACGGCCCCGACTCGACCTTCACGCCGTTCGAGCGCAGCAGCGAGCTCCGCGTCGTCGGCAAGGCTCCGCGCGGCGTGACCGGCACCCGCATCCGGTACTGGGCCGACCGCCAGATCTTCACGAAGGATGCCGCGTTCGGTTTCGACGAGCTCGTGCAGCGCGCCCGTCAGACGGCGTTCCTCGTCCCCGGTCTCGAGATCGTCATCGCCGACCAACGGGGCGACGAGTCCGTCGAGACGAGCTACCGCTTCGACGGCGGCATCTCGGAGTTCGCCGACTTCCTGGCCCCCGACAGCGCGATCACCGACACGTGGCGCTTGACCGGCACGGGCACCTTCACCGAGACCGTCCCGGTGCTCCAGCCCGGCGGGTCGATGGTGCCGACCGACGTCGAGCGCGCCTGCGAGGTCGACGTCGCCGTGCGCTGGGGCACGGGCTACGAGACCACGACGCGGTCGTTCGTCAACATCATCGCCACGCCCAAGGGCGGCACGCACCAGCAGGGCTTCGAGCAGGGGCTCATGAAGATCCTCCGGACGCAGGTCGAGCAGAACGCCCGCAAGCTCAAGGTCGGCAACGACAAGATCGAGAAGGACGACCTCCTCGCCGGGCTCACCGCCGTGTTGACGGTGCGCCTCCCCGAACCGCAGTTCGAGGGACAGACCAAAGAGGTGCTCGGCACCCCGGCTGTGCGCCAGATCGTCGCACAGGTGGTCACGAAAGAACTCGCCGCCCGCTTCGCCTCGCCCAAGCGCGACGACAAGGCGCAGACGGCGCTGCTGCTCGAGAAGGTCGTCTCCGAGATGAAGGCGCGCATCTCCGCGCGCACCCACAAAGAGACCCAGCGTCGCAAGAACGCCCTCGAGTCCTCGTCGCTCCCGTCGAAGCTCGTCGACTGCCGCTCGAACGACGTCGCCGACTCCGAGCTCTTCATCGTCGAGGGCAACTCGGCGCTCGGGACGGCGCGCGACGCGCGCAACAGCGCCTACCAGGCACTCCTCCCGATCCGCGGCAAGATCCTCAACACGCAGAAGGCGTCCATCAGCGACATGCTGTCCAACGCCGAATGCGCGTCGATCATCCAGGTGATCGGGGCCGGCTCCGGTCGTTCGTTCGACCTCGACGCGGCCCGCTACGGCAAGATCATCCTGATGAGCGACGCCGACGTCGACGGCGCCCACATCCGCACGCTGCTGCTGACACTGTTCTTCCGCTACATGCGGCCGCTCGTCGAGGCCGGGCGCGTCTTCGCCGCGGTCCCGCCGTTGCACCGGGTGATCGTGATGAACCCGGGCTCCAAGCCCAACGAGACGATCTACACCTACAGCGAGCAAGAGCTGCACGCCCTGCTGGCGAAGCTCAAGAAGTCCAACAAGCGCTGGCAGGAGCCGATCCAGCGGTACAAGGGCTTGGGCGAGATGGATGCCGATCAGCTCGCGACCACCACGATGGACCGCGCCGGCCGCACGCTGCGCCGCGTGCAGGTCCGCGACATCGAGGAAGCCGCCAAGGTCTTCGACCTGCTGATGGGCAGCGACGTGGCCCCGCGCCGCGAGTTCATCGTGGACTCCAGCGACCGCCTGGCGCGCGAACGCATCGACGTCTGACCCGCGGCTTCCGGCCGAGGCCGTTCGGGCCGGCCCGACTCGGCGTGACGGCCCGAACTCGGTGTGACCGCCCGCCGCGGCGGGGGACCACGCCGAGTCGAGGCGCGCCCCGAGCGGGTGATCCCGTCAGGGCCGACTCAGCGGATCGCGGTGCCGATCGCGCCGACGACCGCGTCGAGAGGCGTTCCCGAGGCGTCGCGCTTGGCTCCGGGTTCGGGCAGCGTTCGTACGGCACCGTCCGCGCCGACCGCGCGGGGGTCGGACCCGATCCATGCCAGGACGAGCGCGTCCTCGCCGCGCAGCAGACGCTGTGCCCGCACGCCGCCGGTCGCGCGCCCCTTCGCCGGGAACTCCGTGAAGGCCGAGACCTTGGCGCTTCCGGCATCCGCACCGGTGAGAGCGGCCGACGAACCGGCCACCGTGACCACGACCGCGTCGAACGCCGAGCCCCCGACGACCGCGAAGGCGATGACGTGCGCGCCGTCGGACAACCGGATGCCGGACATGCCGCCGGCCGAGCGCCCTTGCGGCCGCACGGACGAGGCGTCGAACCGCAGGAGCTGCGCGTCGCTGGCCACGAAGACCAGTTCTGCGGCGTCCGAAGCCGGGGCGGCACCGACGACCCGGTCGCCGTCGCGCAGAGCGATGATCTCGATCTCGGGCTTCGTTCCGAGTTCGGTGGCCGCGACGCGCTTCACGATGCCGTGGGCTGTGCCGAGAGCGATCGGCGGACCATCGATCAACGGCACGAGGGCGACGACCTGCTCGCCCTTGCCGAGCGTCAGGTACTGCTCGACCTTGGTGCCCGCGGCCACCTGGACGGCGTTGCCCGGCACCGAGGGGAGGTCGACGGGGGAGAAGCGCACGAGACGTCCGGTCGAGGTCACCGCGCCGATGTCGCCCCGGGTCGTGGTGTCGACCGAGGAGCGGATCGCATCGTGCTTGGCCCGGCGCGTGGGCGGCACGACCCCACCGCCGGGAGCATCCGCGGTGAGCTCGGCGCGCACCATCCGCCCGGTGGCCGAGAGGAACACGCGACACGGGGCGTCGGCGATCTGCAGGTCGGCGGCTGCCGCCGCCTTGGCCGACCGGGGCTGCACCGGACCGCCGTTGAGCAGCATCGTGCGGCGGGGCGTGCCGTACGCCTCGGCCGCTGCCTCGAGCTCGATCGCGACTTGCGCGCGCAAGAGGGTCTCGCTGCCGAGCAACTCGACGAGCTGATCGATCTCGGCCTGCAGTTGATCGCGCTCGGCTTCGAGCTCGATGCGGGAGAACTTCGTCAGGCGCCGCAAGCGGAGCTCGAGGATG
>NZ_CAKKMM010000073.1:0-13572 GCF_918698205.1 Microbacterium sp. Bi128
TATAAGAGACAGGGCCCGGTGCGGGCGCGTGACGAAGGGAAGGTCGGCGACCTCGGGGCGCTGCACGCTCGCGAGGTACGTCACCGGCCCGGCCAGCAGCGCGTCGGGGTGCGCGGTGGCGGCGTCGGTGTACCGCGCGACGAGGTCGGCCCCGGGCAGGCAGTCCACGTCGAGGAAGACCAACAGCTCGGCGCCCGCGGCGATCGCGGCCGCGGCGGCGGCGTTGCGTCCCGCCCCCACCCGCAGTCCGTGCGGGCCGGGCGGCACGTGCCGCGTCTGCGTCCCGGCATCCGGGATGCCGGTGGGCGGTGCCGCGTCGAGCCACACCTCCACGCGGTCCGCGTCGGGCGCCACCTCCGCCAGCACGGCGCGCTGACGCTCGAGGTGCGCGCGGCGCGCGGCCGAGGCGACGGTGAGGACGGCGATCCTCACGGGAGCATCGCCTCGACGGCTTCGGCCGCGCGCTCGGCGGCGCCGGCCACCTGCCACCGCGACCAGTCCGGATCGTCGGTCGCAGCCGCCTCGACGAGCGCCGCGACCCCCGCGGCGTCGACGCCCTCGGGGGCGACGCGCGCGAGGTTCCATCGGTGCAGCGCACGCGCGGTGTGGCGCTGCTCGTCGAAGGGGCGGTCCTGGGCGACGACGACCGCGCGCGCCCCCGCCGCGGCGAGGTCGGCGACGCTGTTCTGCCCCGCGGCGCTGACCACGACGGTGTGCGAGGTCAACAGCGACCACGGGTCGTCGACGCGCGAGGCCGCGTCGTGGCCGATCGCGCGCGTGCGCCACCCGGCGGCGGCGAGCTGCTGTTCCGCCGCGCGGCGCACGTCGTCGTCGAGCGCACGGCCGAGGAAGAGCACCGACCGCTCGGCGTCGGCGGCATCCGCGACCCGCCCGTCGTGTCGCGAGATCCCGCCGGTCCACACCACCCGGTCGGTCCGCGGCGAAAGGGCGCCGGCCGGAACGGCACCGTGCGCCCACGGGGCGAGGATGCGGTCCGCCAGGTCGTAGGCGAGGGAATGCGCCGGGTCGGTGCGCTCGCCGGGCTGCGTCACCGCGACCGTGCGCAGACCCAGGAGCCGCGTGAACGCCACCACCTCGGCGCTCACGTCGGTGACGAACACCCGCAGATCCTCGGTGTGCGCCGCGATGCGCGCGAGCCGGGCGCGGTGCCCGGGGTGGTCGTGCGGTGCCCAGTGCAGCGCGCCGCGCACGGTCGGGTCGGCGTCGCGGGGGTCGCACACGGCGCCGTCCGCGCGTTCGACGGTGTCGGCGTCGCCCGGCAGCACGATCCACTCGACCTCGTCGTCCGGCCCGTCGGGCCGGGGGAGCGACGAGAACACCCGCACCCGCTCGCGCAGGTGCGGCTGCACGGCGCGGAAGCGCGCGACGTGCCCGTAGCCGTGGTGATGCACGTACCAGCCGATCACCACGACACCGCCGGGACGGAGCGCGGGGCGACCTGCTGCGCGGTGTGGGTCAGCACGCGCTCGATCTCGCGGTAGCGGCGACTCAGCGCGTGCTCGCGTACCGCTGCGCGGCGCGTCCACACGCGGATCAAGGGTTCGCGCTCGCCCTGCCGGGCCAGGTCACGCGCAGCGTGCGCGAGGGCGGTGACATCGCCGGGCATGACCGCGGCCGTGCCGGGCATGCCGGCCAGCACCTCCGATACCCCGCCGATGTCGAAGGCGGCGACCGGCGTACCGGTGGCCAGGGCCTCGGCGATGACGAGTCCGAACGGTTCCTCCCACATCGGCGTCACGAGGGCGACCGCCGATTCGCCGACCAAGCGGCACAGGGCGTCCTGGTGCAGGGCCCCGACGTACCGCGCGTGCGGGCCCAACCGCGGGGCGACCTCTTGCTGGAAGTAGTCGACGTCGCCGATCCGCCCCGCCACGACGATCTCGGCACCCGCGGTCCGCGCCGCCTCGATCGCGAGGTGCGGCGCCTTCTCGGGGACGAGGCGTCCCGACCAGACCCATCGGCGTCCCCCGGGCCCGCGGACCCAGCGATCGGTGTCGACGCCATTCGGGAAGACGAACGCATCCACGCCCTCCGCCGACCACGCGCGCGCGGTCGCCTGGCTCACTGCGACGAAACGGTGCGCGCTTCCGCGGGCGTAGGCGGCCGCTTCGAGCAGCGGTTCGAGCGGGGGCGTGTGCAGGGTCGTCACGACCGGGATGTCGGCATCCCGGCTCCACCGGATCGGGGCGGGGTGCAGGCTGTGGTTGTCGATGACGTCGAAGCGGTGCCGCTCGGCACGCAGACGATCGAAGGCGGCCTCGTGGGCGGCCTCCGTCGCCGCGGCGTAGCCGGCCGGGTACTGGGTGTCCGAGGCGTCCTCGACCCGCGACCATTCGGGTGCGGGCAGAGCGAACTCCGGGGCGTCGCCGAGGAAGTCCGAGCCCTCCGCGGCGCACAGGGTGACGTCGTGCCCGCGGGCGCGCAGCCAGTTGACGCGGTCCCACACCGTGGCCTCCAGGCCGCCCGCGTGGGGTTGGCGCAGGGGATAGCGCGAGGGCGCCACCACGAGCACGCGCATCGGTCGCAGCCCCCGGATCACGCCGCGCTCTCCGTCCGCAACGAACGGCGGTACAGCGCGACGTGGGCCTGGCGCACCCGCTCGCGCTCCTCCCGACGCTCTGTCCGACGCCGGGCGACCTCGGCCGCGCGCGCCGCGGATCCCGGGACGGACCACGCCGGGGCCGTGGCATCCACGATCGCCCGCTCGAGCGACACCGGATCGCCGAGACCGTACGTGTGGAAGTCGCCGGGGTGCTGGGAGCCGACGTGGCCCACGCGGGTGCCGGCGACGGGGACGGCGAGGTCGTAGCAGAGCTCGGCCCACCCCGAGTGGGTACCGTGCGTGTACGGCAGCAGGCACACGTCGAGGTCGGCGATCCAGGCGGCGAGGGCGTCGTCGTCGAGCCGCGCCGCCCGCTCGAGGCGCACGCCGTCCGCGGTGCGGGCGAGGGCGTCGATGGATGCCGCGGTGTCGGCGTCGCGCACGTTCTCGTTCATGCGCACGACGGCTTCGACGGCCGCCCCTTGCGCGCGGAGGTCGGCGACGGCGCGCACGAGGGTCGCCGTCGTCGCGACGCCGTCGATGTTGGGCCGGAGGTCGCGCAGGTGCACGCCGACCCGCGTCGTGGTCGAGGGGCGCCCGAGGGGCAACGCGTCGTCCTCGACGAGGGTGGGGTGCGCGATGACGTCGCTCGCGCGTCCATAGTCGCGCTCCACTTCGGCTGCGGTCGAGGGGGTCAGGGTGATCAGCTCGTTCGCCCCCGCGATGAGCACGGCGAGCGCCGCGCGGTGCGGCTCCTGCGCGCTCAGCTGCGGGTTCTCCAGATCGTGCACCGTGTAGACGAGGGGGAGCTCGAGGCGCTGCAGGGTGTCCACGGTCGCGGCGAGGTCGTCGGCGGAGTACGACTCGCTGCCGAAGTGCAGGTGCACGAGGTCGATCTCGCCCGCGTGCGCCTCGAGCCAGGCCGGCAGCAGCACTTGCGGCGGCCACCACTGACCGGGGGCCGCACCCGGCACCGGAGGATCGGGGCGCAGGTCCACGGAGCGTTCGTCGGTCACGGCGCGCACGTACGGGTGGCTCGCGGGCACGGCGGCGACGCGGATACGGCGAGAGGGGACGGTGTTTATCGGGGGCCTCCTGGCGGGCGGGCGGTCGTGACGCGTATCGCATCGACACGGGCATCGCAAGGCAACCGGGCGGTTGGGGAGACGAGAGCACCGACGGCGTACCTTCTCATCATGCGTGGCAGTGAGGACGGGTCGACAAGCCTTGCGGACGACGCCGCGGCGGTGATAGCGCGTCGACGGCACTACGCCGAGTTCTTCGGCGATGCCGTTCCGCCGTCCGGCTACGGCGTCGTGGTGGGCAACTGCCAGGCGGAGTCGATCCGGCTCGTCGTCTCGAGCGGCGACCACCCGGCCGTCCGGATCCCCGCCGTGCACGAGATGGATGCCGCCGACGCGGAGCGTCTGCACCGCTTGCTGGCTGGAGCGGCCTTTCTGATCGTGCAGCCGATCCGCGACGACTATCGCGGGCTGCGCCTCGGCACCGCCCAGCTACGGCAGGTCCTCCCCGACGGTGCGCGGACGGTCGTCGTGCCGTCACTGCGCTACGGCGGTCTGCACCCCTTCCAGGCGGCGATCCGCGTTCCCGGCATCGACGAGGACCCGCCCCTCGTCGCCTATCACGACGTCCGGCTGATCGCCGAGGCCGCGGGACTCCCCGTCGCGGCCGACCTTCCCCCGGAGGCCGTGCGCGCCGTCGCCGAGGACTCCGTGTCCGAGCTGCGGCGCCGCGAGGGCCTCGGCGTCGACATCGTGGCATCCGATCTGTACGCCTCGGTCGTCGCCGATCTGGCCCGTACGGTCAACCACCCGGGCAACGCCGTCTTCCTGCCGCTCGGGGAGCGGGTCGTCGCCGCGCTCGGTGCCCCCGGGACCGCGGTCGACCCGGGCCGTCCGATCCTCGCCGGTGTGCAGGCCCCGCTCGAACCGTGGGTCGTGGACGCGTGGAGCCTGGATGCCGAGCCCCGACGCGACTGGATCGTCGGCGGCGAGCGGGTCGACGCCGCGGTCGTCGCCGAGGCGCATCGCGGGTGGTACGCCGCGCACCCCGGGTTCGTCGCGGCGGCGGTGGAGCGTCTCGCGCCGCTCGTGCGCCGGTGGCGCGCCGCATGAGCGTGCATCCCGTCCTGCTCACGCCCCCGGGCCCGCACGGTGTCGCCGCGTACGCCCGCGCGGTCGCGGCCGAGGTGCGTGCGCTGGACCCGTCGGTGCGGACGGTCGTGCCCGACGCGCTGCCCGCGCTCGCCGCCGGAACGCCGCTGCACGTCCACGTCACCGACAAGATGTGGGGCGCCTCGCCCGAGGAGGCGACCGCGCGGCTCACGGCCCTGGCCCGGCGGCATCCGCTCACGGTCACCCTGCACGACGTGCCGCAGGCCTCGGACGGGGAGCGCAATCGCCCGCGCCGCCGCGCGTTCTACGCCGCCGTCGCCCGGGCCGCGCACGCCGTCGCCGTCAACAGCGCGCACGAGCGCTCCCTGCTCGCCGAAGAATATGTCTGGCACGGACCGGTCGAGGTCGTGCCGCTCCCCGCGGAATCCCCCGCCGCGGTCGACCGCCCCCGTCCCGACGGCGCCGTGGGGGTGCTCGGCTACTTCTACCCGGGCAAGGGCCACGAGGAGGCGCTCGCCGCCGCCGTGGCCGCGGGGGTCGCGCGCCTCACGGTGCTGGGGCGGGCGTCGGAGGGGCACGCCGGCGACCTCGACGCGTTCGTGCGCCGCGCCGCCGACGTCGGGGTCGACGTCGAGGTCACCGGCTGGCTCGACGACGCCGAGATGGCGGCGCGCGCCCGCGCCGTCGCGGTGCCGGTGATCGCGCACCGGCACGTCTCGGCGTCGGGATCGCTGACGTCGTGGATCGGCTGGGGCCGCCGGCCGCTCGCCGTGCGCAACCGCTACGTCGACGAGATGGACGCGCTGCGGCCGGGCACCTTATGTGCGGTCGAGCCCGACGACCTGGCGGCCGCGGTGCGCGCGGCCCGCGAGGATCCGGATGCCACGTGGCACGGCATCCATCCCGTCCCGGTCGGACCCGCCGACGTCGCCCGCGCGTACCTGGGCTGGTGGGCGGCGCTGCCCGTCCCCGACGCCCCGTGGGTCGTGGGCAACCGGTGGGATCTCGTTGCGGGGCGGGAACCGGAGCCGCCGCGCGTGAGCGTCGTCGTCACGCACTACGACCAACCCGAGGAACTCGCCCGCACTCTCGCGGCGCTGCGCGCACAGGACCACCCCGCCGATCGGCTCGAGATCGTGGTCGCCGACGACGGTTCGCCGGAGGCGCCGGTCGTCCCCGAGGGGGTGCGGCTCGTCCGCCAGGCCGACCGCGGTTTCCGCGCCGCCGCCGCCCGCAACCTCGGCGTCTCCGCGAGCACGGGCGACGTCCTGTGCTTCCTGGATGCCGACACGACCCCCGAACCGGGATACGTGCGGGCACTCACGCGCTTGCCCGCGCTGCTGCCCGAGGCCGTGACCGTGGGGCGGCGACGGCACGCCGACCTCGCCGGCCTCGAGACCGAGGTGCCGGTCGCGGAAGCGGGGCCGGAGCGCGAGCTCCCCGAGCCCGCGTGGCTGCGCGAGGAATACGCGCGCACCGGCGACCTCTTGCGCGCCGACGACCGGTCGTACCGTTTCGTGATCGGGGCGGTCTCGGCGTGCTCCCGCCGCCTCTTCGACGAGGTCGGCGGCTTCGACGAGTCGTACACGGAGTACGGCGGCGAGGACTGGGAGTGGGTGCATCGGGCGTGGCAGGCCGGGGCCGTGCTGGCCCACGTGCCCGCGGCCGTGGCGTGGCACGACGGGCCGGACTGGTCCGGCCGCGACGTCGACCGGGTCCGCGAGGGCAACCGCCAGACGCTGCGGCTCGCGGCCGACATCCCCGTGGCGGGCTCGGCCGGGCGGGGGCTGCTCCCCGCCGTGCCCGACCTCGTCGTGCACCTCGCCGGGGAGCACACCGAGGCCGCGACCTTCCTGTGCGTGGACTCCGTGCTCGCAGCCTTCCCCCGCGCCGTCGTCGTGCTCGACGCGCCGCCGTCCAGCCCCGCCCTCGCCGCTGATCCTCGCGTGCGCTCCGGCGCGATTCCCGACGCGCGCGTCGTGTGGCGTCTCGACCGTCCGGTGCTCGTCGAGGACGCCGCCGGACTGAGCGAACGCCTCGCCGCGCTCGGCCAGGGCGAGGAGGGCCGGCTCGACGTCCACGCCGCGGACGGCGCACCGATCGGTGCCGCGGTCGCGCGTCGCGCCCGTCGCCGCGCGGAGCGCTGGGGTGCCGCCGTCGGTTTCACGACCGGCGAGATCGTGGCATCCGGGGTCCACGTCCTCCGCGACGAGCCGCACCTGGAGTCCTGGGTGGGCGGCTGGGGCGGCGTCGACCGCTGGACGTGAACGACGGCACGCACACGGTCATGGTGTAGATGTGGAAGCGGCCGGCATCGTCGCCGCGTCGCCCCACCCGATCGGAGCCCCCCGGTGAAGCCCGTCCTGTTGCCGCCCCGTCCCGTGCAGCACTTCTATCGCGGAGGCGACCGCATCGCCGCGCTCCGCGGAATCGAGCCCGAGACCGACCGCCAGCCCGAGGAGTGGCTCGCCTCGACCGTGTCGCGCTTCGGTTCCGACGACATCGGTCTCGCCGTCACCGACGACGGGGCGTACCTCCGCGACCTCGTGGGTGCGGACCGCGCCGCGTGGGTGGGGGCGCGCGGAGGACGGGATGCCGCCGACCTCGGCATCCTGGTCAAACTCCTCGACGCGCGCCAGCGTCTCCCCGTGCACGTGCACCCCGACCGCGGCTTCGCCGCCAGCCACCTCGATTGCCCGTACGGCAAGACCGAGGCCTGGTACGTGCTCGAGACCGAGGACCACTGCGCGGTGCACCTCGGGTGGAACCGGCCCGTCGACCGGGACGAGCTCGACCGCCGCCGCGAGGCGCAGGACGGCGAGTGGATGCTGGCCCACATGAACCGCATCGTGGTGCGCCCGGGGATGGGAGTGCTCGTGCCCGCCGGCACCGTGCACGCCATCGACGGCGGGATCTTCCTGGCCGAGGTGCAGGAACCCACCGACTTCTCGATCCTGCTGGAGTGGTCGGTGACGACCTCGACCTGCGAGGAGTCGCACCTCGACCTGGGTTTCGACGCCGTCATGCCCGCGGTCTCCACCGACGCGCTGGATGCCGCCGCGCTCGACGCCCTGATCAGCACGGCGGGCACCGCCCCGGCGGAGGCGGGCTTCCGCTCGCTGCTGCCGTCCGCGGCCGACCCCTACTTCCGGTTGTTCGACGCCGCCGGCGAGACCGCCCCGCGCGAGGCGGGCTTCGCGGTCGTGCTCGTCTCCGACGGCGCCGGGGCGCTCGTGTCCGAGGCGGGGAGCGTCGACGTCGAGCGCGGCCAGGTGTACGCCGTGCCGCACGCCTTCGGCGCCTGGCGTCTCACGGGCGCCGCCGAGGTGCTCGTCGCCGCGCCCGGCGCCGGCTGGCCGATGACCTTGCGCGGCGGCGACGTGCGCTGACCGCGGCGGCCGGTGGCTGCGCCGCCGTGCGGTGCGGTGGCGGGGTGCGCTGGCGGCGGTGGGTGCGCGTCGCCCCCGGGTGCGGTGGCGGAGTGCGCTGGCGGCGGTGGGTGCCCGTCGCCCCCGGGTGCGGTGGCGGAGTGCGCTAACGGCGGTGGGTGCGTGTCGTCCCCCGCGTGCGGCGGCGACGTCCGCGGGCGCCGCCGTCCGTCGTCCCCCGCAGCGCGCCCCTGCGAGAATCGGGGGATGACCGCCACGCTCGTCGCCCAGGCCCTCACCGGAGGCTACGGACACCGCACCCTGTTCGAGGGCGTCGATCTCACCGTGGCGCCGGGCGACGTGATCGGTGTCGTGGGCGCAAACGGTGCCGGCAAGTCGACGCTGCTGCGGCTGCTCGCCGGCGTCGACGAACCGCTGGGCGGCTCGATCGCGCTGGCTCCGGCCGACGCCTTCGTCGGCTGGTTGCCGCAGGAGCACGAGCGCGTGCCCGGCGAAACGGTGGCGCAGTACCTCGCGCGGCGCACCGGCTGCGCCGAGGCGACGCGCGAGATGGATGCCACGGCCGCGGCCCTCGGCGACCCCGACGCCGTGGGGGCTGACGACGCCTACGCCACGGCCCTGGACCGCTGGCTCGCGAGCGGCGCGGCCGACCTCGACGAGCGGATGCCGGTGGTGCTCGCCGACCTCGGACTCGACGTCGGCCCCGACGCGCTCATGACCGGGCTCTCCGGCGGGCAGGCCGCGCGGGTGGGGCTCGCGGCGCTGCTGCTCTCGCGCTTCGACATCGCGCTGCTCGACGAACCGACCAACGACCTCGACCTCGACGGCCTCGAGCGATTGGAGTCGTTCGTGAAGGGTCTCCGCGGCGGGGTCGTGCTGGTCAGCCACGACCGCGAGTTCCTCGCCCGGTCGGTCACGCGCGTGCTCGAACTGGACCTCGCCCAGAACTCCCATCGTGTGTTCGGCGGCGGGTACGACGCCTACCTCGAGGAGCGCGCGACCCTCCGGCGGCAGGCGCGCGAGAAGTACGAGGAGTTCGCCGACACCAAGGCCGACCTCGTCGCGCGCGCCCGCACGCAGCGGGAGTGGTCGAGCCAGGGCGTGCGCAACGCGATGAAGAAGTCGCCCGACAACGACAAGATCCGCCGCAAGGCCTCGATGGAGTCCAGCGAGAAACAGGCCCAGAAGGTGCGGCAGATGGAGAGCCGCATCGCGCGGCTCGACGAGGTCGAGGAGCCTCGCAAGGAGTGGAAGCTCGAGTTCACGATCGGCGCGGCCCCGCGGTCGAGCTCCGTGGTCTCCACGCTCTCGGGCGCCGTGTTCCGGCAGGGGGCGTTCGCGCTCGGTCCCGTCTCGCTGCAGGTGAACGCGGGCGAGCGCATCGGCATCACCGGCCCCAACGGTGCCGGGAAGACGACGTTGCTTCGCGGCATCCTGGGCCGTCAGACCCCGGACGAGGGAACCGCGAGTCTCGGGTCGAGCGTTGCGATCGGCGAGATCGACCAAGCGCGGTCGCTGCTGGTGGGGGAGCGCCCGCTCGCCGAGACCTTCGAGGGCCTCGTGCCCGAGATGACCGCGGCCGACGTGCGCACGCTGCTGGCGAAGTTCGGGCTCAAGGCCGACCACGTCACCCGCCCGGTCGACGGTCTCTCGCCCGGCGAGCGCACGCGTGCGGGGCTCGCGCTGCTCCAGGCGCGCGGGGTGAACGTCCTGGTGCTCGACGAGCCGACCAACCACCTCGACCTGCCCGCGATCGAGCAGCTCGAGCAGGCGCTGGAGACCTACACCGGCACGCTGCTGCTGGTCACGCACGACCGCCGCATGCTCGACGCCGTCCAGACCGACCGCCACTGGCGCGTGGAGTCCGGCCGGGTGTCGGAGCTGTAGCGCTCAGCCCCGCATCGATAAACGCTCTGCGTGGTGAGGAACGCTCAGCCACCGCGTGTCTCAGCACGGAGAGCGTTTATCGCGGGGGTTCGGGGGCGTCAGCGACCCTGGCGCTTCTTGTACGGCTTGGGCTGGCCCTTCACGATCGGGGCGCGGCCCGTGCCCTTGGAGGCCTTCGCCTTGCCTCCCCGTGCTTTCGGTGCCGCGACCGCTTGCGGGGGCGCGTCGGCGATGCGCGCGCGGGCCTCGTCGAGCAGCAGGACACCCGCGGGGGTGAGGTTCGTCGGAGGCGTGCGCGACACCAGCGGCTGCCCGACCTCCTCTTCGAGTTTGTCGATCGTGGTGTAGAGCGACGCGAGGGGGATGCCGAGCCGCTCGGCCGCGCGCGGGAAGTGCTGCTCCTCAGCGAGGGCAGCGAACCGGACGAGGTGCGCAAGCTTCATGGCATCCATTCTCCCGTGCCGCGGCGGCGCCCAGATCACGTGATGTGGACGAGACCGCTCGATGGGGTGCGTCGCACGGTGCGTTCTCGCCCAGATCACGTGATGTGGGCGCCCCCGCCCTAAGCGACGGATGCCAGGAAGCGGTCCGCCGTCCGCAGCGACAGGGCCATGATCGTCAGGGCGGGGTTCGCGGCCAGCGCCGAGGGGAAGACGCTGTTGTCGCAGATCCAGAGGTTCGGGATCTCGTGCGAGCGGCCGTCGGCGTCGACCACGCCGTCGTCCGGGTCGGTCGACATGCGGCACGTGCCTACGGTGTGCGCGGTGCGGGCGAGGGTGATCGTGTCGCGCGCCCCCGCCGCCTCCATCACCCGCTGCAGGAACGCCGTCGCGTGCCGGTCGAGAGCCTTCTCATTGGGCCCCGCCGTGAACGTCACCCGGGCGCGGGGGATGCCGAACTCGTCGGCCTCGTCCGAGAGTTCGAGGCGGTTCGCCTCCGACGGCAGGCAGTCGCCGTTGATGCCGATGCCCGCCATGTACTGCGCCTGATCGAGGCGCTGCATGAGCTCCGGCCCCCACAACCCGCCGCCGCGCGCGAGCGTCGTGGCGTAGGTGAGGGGCATCACGCCGAGGCTCTGCACGAGGTAGCCCCCGGCGAAGTCGGCGTCGTCCGGGCGCACCATGTCCTCGGTGATGACCGACGAGGGGTAGCCGCGGTGCCCCCGCACGGGCTCGTCGAACCGACCCCACACCTGCGTCGCACCGTGCGCGAGGAAGTTGCGGCCCACCTGGCCGCTGCCGTTCGCGACCCCGGTGTGCAGCAGGAGCCGGGGCGTCTCGACGCCGCCGGCCGCGAGGACGAGCGACCGGCAGCGCTGGCGCACGTCGACGCCGTCCTGCCGGTAGACGACCGCCGCGACGTGACCGCGCGCGTCGAGTTCGATCCCGTGGACCATCGCGCCGGTGCGGATCTCGGCCCCGTCCGCCACCGCGGCCGGCAGGTAGGTGTTGGCGGTGGTGGCCTTGGCATCCACCCGGCATCCCTGGTGGCAGGCGCCGCAACCGATGCACGCGCGGCGCTCGCCGTGGTGATCCTGCACCCGGGCGCGCGTGAGTACGGCGGCGGGCGCGTCGGCGTACCGGATGCCGAGCGCCTCGCACCCGCGCGCGACGAGGTTCGCGGGCGCATTGCGGCCGGCGGGACCGTAGGCGTACGACCGGTCGGGATCCCACGGGTACAGCGCCGGCCCCGAGACCCCGATGTCGCCCTCGACGCGGGCGACGTACGACAGCAGCTCGTCGGGGTCGATCGGCCAGTCGCGGCCCTCGCTGGTCTCGGTGCGCAGCCGGAGATCACGGGCATCGGGACGCGGGGTGAACGCGCCCCAGTGCAGGGTCGACCCGCCGACACCGCGGCCGCTGTTGTTGGGACCGAAGGCGGTGGGGTCGTCGCCGCCGCTGAGGCGCTCGGACATCCAGTTGATCTCCACAGCCTCGGTCTCGTCGGGCGTCAGGTCGTCGAGATCGAAGTTCCGCCCCGCCTCCAGCGCCACGACCGACAGCCCGCGCCGGGCGAACTCCGCGGTCAGCGGCGCGCCGCCCGCGCCCGTCCCGATGACCACGACGTCGACGACGTCGTCCGTGCCGTGGGTGCGCATCGTCTCGAGGTTCATGCGGCGTCTCCCGTCGCGATCGTGCCGCCGACTCCGGCGGGCTCCCAGTCCTCGCGTCGCCCGAGATCGAGGTGCACGTAGCCGCGGATCGGGTCCCGGCCGCCGGTGGCGAAGCCGTCGAAACCGGTGCGGGCCATGCTCGCCGGGTGCGAGAGCCACTGCCGCACGAGGTCGACACGCGCGTCCTCCAGCCACGCCGTCAGGAGAGCGGCATCCAGGGGGCCGTCGGCGGGGCCGTTTCCGTCGATGGCGGCAGCGAGCACCGTCTCGCGCTCGACCGGGTCGGTCGGCCACCCCGGGGCGAGGGTGTCGAGTCCGAGGCGATACGCCTTGGCGTCGGGCGGGAGACCGTCGCGGCGCCATCCGTCGCCGTCGCCGCGGGCCAGCTGCGCGTCGACGCGCGCGGCGATGTCGATCGCGGGGCCGTCCTGGGGCACGACCAGATCGGCGATCTCGCGCAGCAGCGTGAGCTGCGCCATGTCGAGCACGCGCGGCGCGTAGCCGCGGTCGTCGGGCACCGCCCGGCGGTTCAGGATGCCGCGTACCCGCGCATCCACCCGGTCGCCGGCGATCAGCCGCACCCACTCCTCGGGCACCTCGGGTCCGGCGAGCACCTCGTCCGCGACGAACGCGGCGATGGCCGCGGCCGCCTCGGGCGCGCGCTCGAGGGGGATCAGGTGCCCGGTGTCGGCGAGGGTGTGGAACCGTGCCCGGGGGAGGACGCCGGAGAGCAGCCCCGGCTGCACGGCGGCCCCGAGGTCGGCGTCGTCGGCGCCGGCGAGCACGAGGGCGGGGAGGTCGAGGCGGCCGACCTCGGCGCGCACGTCGACACGGCTCCCGGTCTCGAGCCACGCCCGCCACGCGTCGGGCGACGTTCGAGCGAGGTCGTCGACGGCGAGACGGTGGGCCTCGGCATCCAGCGGCTCCGCGGTGTTCTGGTCGAGGAAGGTCTCGGCATCCGTCTCCGAGATCGGCCCGTCGGCCACCCACGACAGCATCCGGGCGCGCCGGTCCTCGTCCATCGGCTCGGGGCGCGGCGGCGAGGGCGCCATCAGCACCAGCCCGGCGAGCCCCGCCAGGGGCGCGTCTCCGCTCAAGACGCGGGATGCCACGATCCCGGCGATCTTGCCGCCCATGCTGTGCCCGCCGAGCATCCACCGGCCGCGAGCGCGCTCGTGCAGGATGCCGATGACGTGTGCGACCGTGGCCTCGATCGAGGTGTCCGAGGCGGCGGTCTCCGAACCGAAGCCCGGCAGGTCGACGCCCTGCACGTCCACCCGTCCCGCGAGCGCGTCGCCGAGCCGTTGGAACGATCCGCCGCTCGCCCCCAGGGCGTGCAGCAGGTAGAGGGTCGGAACGTCGTTCGGGCTCGGCATGTCTTCACGCTTTCGCACGTCGGGGTCCGCGACGGGCCGCTTGCGCACCGGGACTTTTTGCGCAAGCACGTGCGAGCCGGGGCGCAACTCCTGCGGAGCGGGTGTGGAT
>NZ_CAKKMM010000074.1:0-13470 GCF_918698205.1 Microbacterium sp. Bi128
GGCGACCCCCTGACCGTCAGCTACGAGCTGTTCACCGACCGGACGTGGTCGGATGGCACCCCGATCACCCTCGACGACCTCGTGTTCGGCTGGGCGGTCTCGTCGCACTACTTCGACGACGCGACCTACGACGAGACCGGTGCGCTGGTGTCGGGCACGCGCTACTTCGAAACCGCGACCCTCCCGGACCCCCACGCCCGCACGGCGCGGCCCACGATCGATCGTGCCGACGACACCCTGACACTGACCTACGCGCAGCCGTTCGCGGACTGGAACCGGCAGTGGCTGCTCGACCGTCCGATCCATGTCGTCGCCGCGAAGGCCGGAGTGACCGTCAAAGACCTCATGACGGCGATCCTGACGACGCCCGAGGGCGACCCCTCCGCACCCGCCACCCCGAACCCGGTGCTGGCCGCAGCGGCAGCCGCGTGGAATACCGGTTTCGCCGCGGCCGCCGACGGAACGCTCGATCCGGCGGCGGCGGTCGCGTCCGGACCGTGGAAGGTCACCGAGGCCGCGGCATCCACGGTCACCCTCGTCCGCCGCGACGACTACCAGGGCGGTCACTATCCGGGCCTCGAGGGGCTGACGATCCGGTTCTTCCCCGACCGCGCGGCTCAGGTCGCCGCGCTCGCGGCCGGTGAGGTCGACGTCGCCAACATCGGCGATCCGGATGCCGCCGACCTCGAGACCCTCGCCGACGCCGGCGTGACCGTGACGACGGGGCCGACCACGCAGACTCTGCAGCTCCGCTTCGCCGAGACCGCGTCGACGGCGCTGCGCGAAGCGGTGAGCCTGTCGCTCGACCGCGACGCACTGGTCACGGACATCCTCTCGGAGCAGCGGCCCGACGCGCGCCCGCTGCAGTCGTTCCTGTCGTCCCCGGCCACGGGCCAGACCTACACCGACCTGGTCTCGGGCAACGGAGCGCCGGGCACGGGCAGCGACCCCGGCGCCGCGCGATCGGCGCTGGACGATCGTCCCGCCGTGCTCCGCGTCGCTCACGACCCCACCGACCAGATCTCGTCCGCCGTCTTCGCTCGGATGATCGCGATGGGCGCCGAGGCGGGCATCGCCGTGCGCGCGGCCGCGGCGACCGAGACACCGGATGCCACCCTGGCCTGGGTCGGAGAGGACGAGAGCCTCTACCGGTCGGCGCGCGACCGTCTGGCCGAGGGGGTCTCGACCCCCGTGGCCGAGGACGAGTTCGCCGAGTTGACGCGCGACACCGATCCGGTGGACGTGCTCGCGCACGCGAAGGAGATCGACCGCGCCCTCTTCGCGGAGTTCACCGGGGTGCCGTTGCTCGAGCGCACCGGCGCCGTGGCCGTCGCCAAGGGCGTCGGGGGAGTGCCGTACACGTCCGAGCCCGACGGGATGCCGCCGTCGTTCTGGACGTGGTCCCCTCCCGCTCCGTGACGCACCGCTCCCCGAGGCCTCAGGCCGTCGGGGAGGCGGTCGGCGTCGGCGTCGGTGTGGCGGGCGCGAAGATCCCGGGCCACCAGGCCGCCGCGAGCGGGTAGCCGACGAAGGCGACGATGTCGATCAACGTGTGTGCGACGACGAGGGGCATCACGCGTCCCCACCGCTTGTAGCACCAGCCGAAGACGAGGCCCATCACGACGTTCCCGAGCGCGGACGGCCACCCCTGGTAAAGGTGGTAGCTCCCGCGCAGCAGCGCCGTCGACACGATGATCCACGTCCACGACCATCCGAGGCGCCGGAGGCGATCGAACAGGTACCCGAGGAAGATGACCTCCTCGGTGAGCCCGGCTCGCAGCGCGGCGAGGACGAGGAGGGCGATCACCCACCACGACGAATCGAGGGGCGCGGGCACCACCGCGATGCTCTGCCCCAGGAGTCGCCCGACGGCGTACACCCCGATCCCCGGGACGCCGATGAGGGCGACGAGGGCCACCCCGCGGGCCACGTCCGAACCGAAGTGGCGGAAGTCCAGTCCGATGCGTCGCAGCGCGTTGTCGGCGGGCTCCCAGAGCAGATACACGACCAGGGCGACGAGAGCCAGCGAAAAGAAGATGTCGAGGAATTGGTACAGCGCGTCCCAGAACGGTTCGGCGCTGCGAGAGGGATTCAGCTGCGTCTGCTGCTGCGAGATCGGTGCGCGGGTGGCGGCGCGGACGAAAGAGACCACCGAATAGATCGCGGACTGGCCGACGCTGATCAGCAGCACCAGCACGATCTCCCAGGGGAGACGGCGACGTCGGAAGGCGTCTTGTTCGATTCCGGGATCGGAGAAGGCCTCAGTGCGCGGCATGTTGTCAGATTGCCACATGCAACCGCGTTCGAATTAAAGGTATGTAACGGTTTCCCCAGGAGTTTTGACCAACGCAAGGCGTTTACCTAGGGTTTCGGTATCCACGGCCCCCCGCTGTCCCGACAGTGCGGGGTGCCCGTCAAACCTTGCACAGGAGGCAAAGTGTCTGAAAAGACTCGGCGCGCACGCGCCCTGACGGCGGGAGCAGGTGTCGCTGTCGCGGCCCTCGCACTCGCCGGCTGCACCACCACCGCCGCACCCGACAGCGGGTCGAGCACCGGTGGCACCATCACGATCGCCACGACGAACGCCTTCACGTCGTTCAACGGCGACACCCCCGAGGCGAACCTGGACACCAACGGCATGGTGGGCTACCTCACCGGTGTCAGCGGCGGCCTCGGCCTCGGCGGCTTCCAGCGCCTCGACAAGGACTTCAGCGTCCTGGACAACACCGACTTCGGCACCTACGAGAAGGTCTCCGACGACCCGCTGACGGTGAAGTACACCATCAACGAGGGCCTCACCTGGTCGGACGGCGAGCCCATCAACGCCGATGACATGCTCGTGAACTGGGCCATCAACTCGGGGTACTACAACGACGCCGTCCTCGACCCGTCGAGCGGCGAGGTCACCAACGGCGGCACCCAGTACTTCAGCCTCGCGGGCAGCACCGCCGGCCTGGACACCACCTCCTTCCCCGAGATCAGCGACGACAACATGTCGATGACCCTCGTCTACTCGAAGCCCTTCGTGGACTACGAGCTCGTCAACCCGATCGGCAAGCCCGCTCACGTGCTCGCCGAGAAGGCCGGCGTCTCCGAGGCCGACTTCGTCCAGCTCCTCAAGGACACCCCCAAGGGTGACCCCGCGGCTCCCGTCGCCCCCAACGCGACCCTCAAGGCCGCCGCGGACTTCTGGAACACCGGCTACGACGTGACGGCCATGCCGACCGATCAGAGCCTTCTCGTCGCGAGCGGTCCGTTCATCGTGACCGACTTCACGCCCGAGCAGAGCATCACGCTGGGCAAGAACCCCAACTACAAGGGCTCGATGTCGCCCTCGTACGACCAGCTGATCATCCGCTTCATCGGTGACGCCAACGCTCAGGTCACGGCCCTCCAGAACGGTGAGGTCCAGGCCATCCAGCCGCAGGCCTCCGCCGACACGCTGACGGCGCTCGAGAACGCCAACGCGACCGTCCACGCGGGCAGCCAGCTGGCGTACGACCACGTCGACCTGAGCTTCGGCGGCGTGTTCGCCGACGCCAACGTCCGCGAGGCCTTCCTCAAGACGATCCCGCGTCAGCAGATCCTCGACTCGATCGTCAAGCCGGTCAACCCCGACGCCGAGGTGCTCAACTCGCAGATCTTCCTGCCCACCGACGGTGACCAGTACAACACCGCCGTCTCCGCGAGCGGATACGACGCGTTCACCGAGCCCGACGTCGAGGGCGCCAAGGCGCTGCTGAACGGTGCGACCCCGACGGTTCGCATCCTCTACAACACCAACAACCCCAACCGTGTCGACAGCTTCCGCGCCATCCAGCAGTCGGCGCAGCAGGCGGGCTTCAACATCGTGGATGCCGGTTCGCCCGACTGGAGCTCGCTCCTGGGCAGCGGCAGCTACGACGTGTCCATCTTCGGATGGGTGTCGCCGGGTGCCGGTAACGCTGCTCTCCCGCAGATCTTCAAGAGCGGCGGCGGCGGAAACTACAACAACTACAGCAACCCGGCCGTCGACACCCTCGTCGACGAGAGCCAGGTGACGGTCGACGCCGCGAAGCTCGCCGACATCAAGGTGCAGATCGACACGGCGACGGCGAAGGACTTCTACGGTCTGCCGCTGTTCCAGTCGCCGGGTCTGTTCGCCGACAACGGTTCCGTCCAGGGCGTCGACTACTTCGGCGGCCAGACGGGCATCGTGTGGAACGCGCAGGAGTGGACGCTGGCGGGTTGATGACCCGTTGATCCCTCGTGAGGCGCCGGAGTCGCTCGGCTCCGGCGCCTCACTTCGTCTGCGCGCGGTGCGCCCCACCCCGGTGCACGCGCGACTATCCTTTCCTGGGCGCCCACAGGCGTCCGTCACCCGATCGAAAGAAGTCCTCCCGCGATGGTCGGATTCATCCTCAGGCGCATCGCCGTCTCGATCCTGGTCCTGCTCGCAGCGTCGTTCATCATGTACGTGCTGGCCGCCAACTCCGGCGACCCGCTGCAGGACCTGCGCGACAGCTCGGCCGCCAACCGTGACCAGTTGATCGCCGCACGCGTCGCGGCGCTCGACCTGAACGTCCCCCCGCCCCTGCGGTACTTCCTGTGGCTCGGCGGTGCAGCCGGCTGCCTCATCCCGTTCGCCGGGACGTGCGACCTGGGTCTCACGATCTCGAACGCCCCGGTCCTCGACATCCTCCCGACCGCCATCTGGTCGACCCTCCAGCTCGTGACGGCGTCGTTCGTGCTGGCCATCGTCCTCGGCATCGTCGTCGGCGTCGTCTCCGCTCTGCGTCAGTACAGCGGATTCGACTTCGGTATCACCCTCCTCAGCTTCTTCCTCTTCTCGCTGCCGTCGTTCCTCGTCGCCGTGCTGCTGAAGGAGTTCATGGCCCTGGGGTTCAACAGCTTCCTCGAATCGGCCACGTCCATCCCGATATGGGTGATCGCCCTGCTCACGGTGATCAGCGCGGTGATCTGGCAGGCGATGATCGGGGGCGACGCTCGTCGCCGCATCATCGTGGCCGCGACCGCAGGTCTCGCCACGGTCGCGCTCCTGGTGTACTTCAACGTCACGGACTGGTTCCGCAACCCCGGTTTCGGCCCCGTCGGTCTGCTCTTGCTCATCGCCGGCGTCGTCGTCATCGTCACGGCGCTGATCGCGGGCCTCCGCAACCGCCGCGCGCTCATCGTGGCAGCGCTCAACGGCGCCATCGCCTACGTCTGCTACTTCGCACTGCAGGGGCTGTTCGACATCTCGACGCTCGCCACCGTGATCATCCTCGGCGTCGTCGCCGTCGCGGTGGGCCTCGTCTCGGGCTACGTCCTCGGCGCCCCCGATCGCGGCATGGCCGCCCGGATCGGCGCGCTCGTGGCATTCCTGTCCGGCGCTCTCGTCGTGCTCGACCGCTACATGCAGTCGTGGCCGCAGTACGTCAACAACCCCCGCATCAACGGCCGCCCCATCGCGACCGTCGGCGCGAGCACCCCGGGGTTCACCGGGGACATGTGGATCACCGGCATCGACACGTTCACGCACCTGCTGCTGCCGACGATCTCGCTGCTGCTCATCTCGTTCGCCGGCTACACCCGGTACGCCCGTGCCGGAATGCTCGAGGTGATGAACCAGGACTACATCCGCACGGCGCGGGCCAAGGGCCTTCCCGAGCGCACCGTCATCCTGCGGCACGGCCTGCGGAACATGCTGATCCCGATCGTGACGCTCGTCGCCACCGACGTCGGCGCGCTCCTGGGTGGCGCTGTCATCACGGAGAAGGTCTTCGCGATCTCGGGGATGGGGGCGTTGTTCGTCACCTCGATCCAACGCGTCGACGTGAACCCCGTCATGGGCTACTTCCTCGTCATCGCCATCACCGCGATCGTCTTCAACTTCCTGGCCGATCTCGCCTACGCCACGCTCGACCCCCGCGTGCGAGTGGTCGCATGATCGCCGCCGTCCGAATCCCGGAGGTCCTCCGATGACCCAGATGCTCCCCGAGCCCGCGAACGTCGACGCGCCGCCGCCGTCCGATGAACGGCAGACCGTCGGCGTCAGCCAGGGACGACTCATCCTGCGTCGCTTCCTCTCGAACAAGGTCTCCGTCGTCTCCGGCATCCTGTTCGTCCTCCTCGCGATCTTCTCGATCTCGGCGATCGGGCTCGGCCCGATCCCGGGGTGGTGGAAGTACGACTACAGCTCGCTGAACCCCCAGAACGACGGCGGGGCTCCCACGCTGTCGCTGTTCCCGTTCTCGGTGGGCGACCACCCGTTCGGCCAGGACCGCATCGGTATCGACTACTTCGCGATGACGATGCGCGGCATCCAGAATTCCATCCTCGTGATGCTCGTCATCAGCGTCGTGGGAACGGCCGTCGGAACCGTCATCGGTGCCCTCGCCGGCTACTACCGTGGGTGGGTGGACTCGGTGCTCATGCGCATCACCGACGTGTTCATCGTCATCCCGATCATCGTGATCGGTGCGGTCGTCGGTCGTGCCACCGGCGGTCTCGGTGTCGTCCCGCTGGCGTTCTTCCTCGCGATGGTCTCGTGGACGACGATCGCCCGCCTGGTGCGCGCCGAGTTCCTGTCGCTGCGCGAACGCGAGTTCGTCGAGGCGGCGCGCGTGGCCGGCGCCAGCGATGCTCGCATCATCTTCAAGCACATCCTGCCCAACGCCATCGGCGTGGTGATCGTGGCGGCGACGCTGCTGGCGGCCTCGGCGATCCTCCTCGAGACGGCCCTGAGCTACCTGCAGCTCGGTGTGCGTCCGCCGGACGTCTCGCTGGGCCTGATCATCTCCGACAACCAGTCCGCTTTCCAGACCCGCCCGTGGCTGTTCTGGTGGCCCGCGGTGTTCATCGTGCTCCTCGCGGTGCTCGTGAACTTCGTCGGCGACGGCCTGCGCGACGCGTTCGACCCGCGTCAGAAGCGGTTCTCGCTGCGTCGGACCAAGGAGCAGGCGGCGCCGTCCACCACCGCGCCCGCGAGCGTCCAGGGACGCGTGCACCCGGAGACGCCGTCGTCATGACGACCGGCATCCTCGCGATGTCAGCCCAGGACGATCGCCCCCAGCACGCCGGCCGCACCCGCGACCAGCAGCAGCAGGTTGTCGATGCGGGCGCTCACCCGCACGGGTACCGAATCGGCGATGCCGGCCTCCACGCGGCCGGCGTCGCGGAGGGTTTGCCAGCGATCGCGGACGAGGGCGGCCGCGCGGCCGGAGTCGGTGTTCGGCAGCTCGCCCGGACGCGTACCGGCAGCCGTCACGCGCTCGCTGCGGCGGTGGGCGCGCGCGGCGCGCAGGGAGCCCGTGGCTCCCGGAGCGGGCGCGGCGGTCACGCCGATGCGCCGGCCGGGTGTGTGCAGCTGCAGCGAGTAGCGCGTGTCGACGTGGATGAGCGCCGCCCACGGCACGCGGTAGGTCAGCGCGATGTTGTCGACCTCCACGCCGTCGTCGTCGACGGAGATCGAGGGCGACCACAGGATGCCGGTCACCAGGGCCGCGGCACCCAGTGCGCCGACGATCACCAGGGCGGGCGCGACGTCCACCGCGGGGACGGCCAGCAGGCCGATCGCCACCGCGGCGATGATCGCCCACAGGATGCCGCACAGGATGCGGGTGAACGTCGAACGGAACGTCTGGCGTGGCATCCCCTGATTCTTCCATTCCCCGATCACTCACTCCCGCCTCGCGGGACGGAGAGGACAGCCTCATGAGCACGACCGAGAAGGCGGGCACCCCCGCGCTCGAGATGACCGACGTCAGCGTCGACTTCGCGGTGGACGACGTCTGGGTCCCCGCGGCCAAGAACCTCACGTACTCGATCGCGCGCGGCCAGGTCGTGGCGGTGGTGGGAGAGTCGGGTTCGGGCAAGAGCGTCAGTTCGATGGCCGTGCTCGATCTGCTCCCGCGCAACAGTCGCGTGCGCGGCAGCATCAAGGTGAACGGGCGCGAGGTGACGACGCTCAGCAGCAGCCAGATGCGCCAGCTGCGCGGGCCCGAGGTCGCCGCGATCTTCCAGGAGCCGATGACGGCCCTGAACCCCGTGCTCACGGTCGGGTCGCAGATCATCGAGGCGCTCCGTGCGCACACGACGATGGCGCCGTCCGAGGCGAAGGTTCGCGCGATGGAGCTGCTGGACATGGTGGGTCTCCCTGACCCCGCCAAGGCGTTCGCGTCCTACCCGCACCAGCTGTCGGGCGGTCAGCGTCAGCGCGCGATGATCGCGCAGTCGATCAGCCTGGAGCCGGCACTGCTCATCGCGGACGAGCCGACCACGGCCCTGGACGTCACGGTCCAGGCCGAGATCCTCGACCTCATCCGCGACCTGCGCGACCGCCTGGACTCCGCGGTCCTGCTGATCACGCACGACATGGGCGTCGTGGCCGACCTCGCCGACTGGATCGTCGTGATGAAGTCCGGCGAAGTCGTCGAGCAGGGACCGGCCGCGCAGGTGCTCGGCGACCCCCAGGACCCGTACACCAAGGAACTGCTGGCCTCCGTCCCACGTCTCGGCGGGGCGGGCGACGACGAGGCGAGCGTCGATGTCGTCGAGTCGCTGGCCGCGGCCGTGGCGAGCGGGCCCGCGCGCACCGAGGCGATCCGGCTTGCCGCGGAGGCGCCCGAGATCGCCCACCCGGTGCTCGAGCTCGACCACGTCTCGATCGAGTACGGCAAGAAGGGGCGCGTGGCCGCGTTCCGCGCCGTCGACGACGTCACGCTCGGCATCGCCGAGGGCGAGATCGTCGGTCTCGTGGGGGAGTCGGGTTCCGGCAAGTCCACGATCGGTCGCGCGGCGATCGGTCTGCAGCCCATCGCCGACGGGCGCCTCGTCGTCGACGGGGTGGACATCTCGAGTGGCTCGCGCAAGCTCATCAAGTCGCTGCGTCGCCGGGTCGGCATCGTGTTCCAGGACCCGTCGTCGTCGTTGAACCCGCGTCTGCCGATCGGTGAGTCCATCGGGGAGCCCCTGTTCCTCGCCGGTGAGGCGAAGGGCGCTGCCCTCGACGCCCGTGTCGAGAAGCTGCTCGACGAGGTGCGCCTCCCGCGCAGCTACCGCAACCGGTACCCGCACGAGCTCTCGGGCGGACAGAAGCAGCGCGTCGGCATCGCCCGCGCGCTCTCGCTGCAGCCGCGACTGCTCGTCGCCGACGAGCCGACCAGCGCCCTGGACGTGTCGGTGCAGGCCCGCGTCCTGGAACTGCTGAGCGAGCTGCAGCAGGAGCACCGCTTCGCGTGCCTGTTCATCAGCCACGACCTGGCCGTGGTGGATGCCATGGCCCACCGCATCGTCGTGCTCAACCGCGGCAAGATCGCCGAGCAGGGCACGCGCGACGAGATCCTGCGGTCGCCGAAGGAGCCCTACACGCAGCGTCTGATCGCCGCGATCCCGGTTCCCGACGTCGAGGTGCAGGCCGCCCGTCGCGAACTGCGGCACGAGCTGTTGAAGAACACGCCGGCCTCCTGAATCGCGTCAGATCGGGGGCGGCGTTCCTGTGGGGATGCCGCCCCTTTTCGCTGCCTGCCGGGAGTCTCGCAGACGCCCGGTAGACTAGATGTGCCCGATTCCGGGCGCCACCCCGAATTTTCCTGGAGACCCTCCATGGCGCACGCCCTTCGTCCTGACCTCCGTAACGTCGCGATCGTCGCGCACGTCGACCACGGCAAGACGACCCTCGTCGACGCCATGCTGCGCCAGACCGGCTCGTTCGGTGATCACGCGCACGTCGAAGAGCGCGCGATGGACTCGAACGACCTGGAGCGTGAGAAGGGCATCACGATCCTCGCCAAGAACACGGCGATCACCTACAACGGTGTGCACACCGAGGTGCCGGTGACGATCAACGTGATCGACACCCCCGGTCACGCCGACTTCGGTGGCGAGGTCGAGCGCGGTCTGTCGATGGTCGATGGTGTCGTGCTCCTCGTCGACGCCTCCGAGGGTCCGCTGCCCCAGACGCGCTTCGTGCTGCGCAAGGCGCTCGAGGCCAAGCTCCCCGTGATCCTGCTGGTGAACAAGACCGACCGCCCCGACGCGCGGATCGCCGAGGTCGAAGAAGAGGCGCACGATCTGCTGCTGGGCCTCGCGTCCGACCTGGTCGACGACGTGCCCGACCTCGACGTCGACGCGCTGCTCGACGTTCCCGTCGTCTACGCCTCGGGCCGTGCGGGTGCCGCGTCGCTCAACCGCCCCGACAACGGCGCCCTGCCCGACAACGACGACCTCGAGCCGCTCTTCGGCGCGATCCTCGAGCACGTGCCCGCTCCGTCCTACGACGACGAGGCTCCGCTGCAGGCGTGGGTCACCAACCTCGACTCCAGCCCCTTCCTCGGACGCCTCGCGCTCCTGCGCGTGTTCAACGGCACGCTGAAGAAGGGCCAGACAGTCGCCTGGGTGCGTGCCGACGGCACCACCAGCAACGCCCGCATCACCGAGCTGCTCAAGACCCGCGCTCTGGAGCGCTACCCCGCCGAAGACGCGGGCCCCGGTGACATCGTCGCCATCGCCGGCTTCCCCGACATCACGATCGGCGAGACCATCGCCGACCCCGACGACGTGCGCCCGCTCAAGGCCATCACGGTCGACGACCCCGCCATCTCGATGACGATCGGCACCAACACCTCGCCCCTCATGGGCAAGGTCAAGGGCCACAAGCTCACCGCCCGCATGGTCAAGGACCGCCTCGACCGCGAGCTCATCGGCAACGTCTCGCTCAAGGTCGTCGACATCGGACGCCCCGATGCGTGGGAGGTGCAGGGCCGTGGCGAGCTGGCTCTCGCGATCCTCGTCGAGAACATGCGCCGCGAAGGCTTCGAGCTCACCGTGGGCAAGCCCCAGGTCGTCACCAAGCGCGGCGACGACGGCAAGCTCAAGGAGCCCTTCGAGCACCTCACGGTCGACGCTCCCGAAGAGCACCTCGGCGCGATCACGCAGCTCATGGCCGCCCGCAAGGGCCGCATGGACAACATGACGAACCACGGCACCGGCTGGGTGCGCATGGAGTTCGTCGTGCCCTCGCGCGGCCTCATCGGCTTCCGCAGCGAGTTCCTCACGATCACCCGCGGTACCGGTATCGCCAACGCGATCTCGCACGGCTACGACGACTGGGCGGGGTCGATCACGACGCGTCAGAACGGCTCGATCGTCGCCGACCGCATGGGCGTCGTGACGCCGTTCGCGATGATCGCCCTGCAGGAGCGCATGAGCTTCTTCGTGCAGCCGACCGAAGAGGTCTACGAGGGCATGGTCATCGGCGAGAACTCGCGCGCCGACGATATGGACGTCAACATCACCAAGGAGAAGAAGCTCACGAACATGCGTTCGTCGACCTCGGACTCCTTCGAGTCGATGACGCCGCCCCGCGTGCTGACGCTGGAAGAGTCGCTCGAGTTCGCTCGCGACGACGAATGCGTCGAGGTCACGCCCGAGAAGGTGCGTATCCGCAAGGTCGTGCTCGACGCGACCGAGCGCGGCCGCGCTGCCTCGCGCCTCAAGCGCCAGGATGCCAACGCCTGATGATCGAGCTGGCCGGCGCCACGTCCGACGAGGTCCGTGACTTCGTGGCGTCCGGCCGGCGTCTGGCTGTCGTGGCGGTGGGCGCTCTCGAAGCCCACGGCGCGCACTTGCCGCTCAGCACCGACACCCTGGTCGCCGAACGCGTCGCGCGCGAGCTCGCGCACCGTCACGACGGCGCGCTGCTGCCCGCGGTCGCGTACGGCGAGACCTGGGCGACGTCGGGGTACCCAGGGACGATCTCGCTCTCACCCGAGACCGTGCGCCTGCTGGCGATCGACATCGCTCGCGGGGCGGTCGCCTCGGGATTGGACCGCGTCGTCGTCGTCAACGGCGACTTCGGCAATCGCCTGCCGCTGGCCGCCGCCGCGCGCGACCTCGCCGCCGACGGCATCCGGGTCCTGGTCCTGGACCACCCGGGCCTCGCCGAGGCGGCCGAGACCGTGCGCGAGTCCGTGCCCGCGGTACCCGGCATGAATCACGGCGAAGAGATCGAGACCTCGATGGTGCTCGCGGTCGCGCCCGATCTCGTGCGGCTCGAGCGCGCGGAACCCCAGTATCCGGTCTTCCCGGTGGACTTCGGCGCGCGTCCGGTGCGCCTCCACGAGATCGGCCCGAACGCGGTCTTCGGTGATCCCCGGCCGGCGACGGCCGCGAAGGGCGAGACGTTGTTCACCGCCGTCCTGGATGCCGCGTCGGCCGAGGTCGCCCGCTTCCTCGCGGCCTGAGAACCGGCGCAGCTCCGCCGCTCCGGCGGCACCGCGGCTCAGGGCGCGTAGTCCTGCACGCGCCGCCCGTGGGAGCGGTCGGTGAGGGCGGGCAGACGCCCCGTCAGTTCGTCGATCGCCGCCTCCAGGTCGATCGTGAGCAGCGTGCGGTCGCGGACGACCACGCGCCCGTCGACGATCACCGTCGTCACGTCGCCCTGATGCGCGCTGAGCGCGAGCGAATGCGCGAGGTCGTGGATGGGCTGCAGATGCGGTGCGCGGAAGTCCATCAGGACGATGTCGGCCCGCAGTCCCGGCCGCAACGCGCCGACCCGCCCGGCGAGGCCGAACACCTCGGCGTTCTGACGGGTCGCGAGGTCGAGCAGGTGGGCGGAGGTCGCCCACGTGGCATCCTTCGACGTGTACTTCTCGATCATGCCGAGCAGCCGCATGTTCTCGAGGACGTCGAGGGTGATGCTCCCCGCGGCGCCGTCGGTGCCGATCCCCACGCTGACGCCCGCGTCGTGGAGCAGCCGCAGGGGAGTGGTGCCCTCCTGCGCGTGGAGCAGGTACGTCTTCGTGCACGAGGCGACACCGACGCGATCGACGTACGGCCGGAGCAGGTCGACGTCCTCGGGCACGATGCCCGCCCCGTGCGCGATGATCGCCCCGGCCTGGAGGATGCCGGTGTCGTGCAAGACCCCGATCGGGGAACGGCCGCGACGCTGCAGGCTCGAGGCCGTCTGCGTCAGGTTCTCGGCGGCGTGGATGTGGACGCGGACGCCGAGGCGCTCGGCATCCCTGGCCGTGAGACGGAGATCGTCGTCGTCGACCGTGTAGGGGGCATGCGGACCCAGCGCGGTCGTGATCCGGCCACCGGCCGCCCCGTCGGCGTCGCGCGCGAAGGCGACGCTGCGCTCGCGTCCGGCGGGCCCTTGGGACGAGAAGAACGTCGAGGCGAGAAGGGCGCGGATGCCGGCGGCCTCTACCTCTTCGGCGATCGCGTCCATGCCGAAGTAGTGGTCGGCGAAGGAGGTGACCCCGGACAGCAGCAGTTCGCCGATCGCGAGGCGCGCGCCCAGGCGGATGTCGCGTTCGGTGAGGTTGACCTCCATGGGCCAGACGTGCTGGTTGAACCACTCGTCGGTCGGCACGTCGGAGGCGGCCCCGCGGAACATGACCATGGGGGTGTGGGTGTGGCTGTTCATCAGCCCGGGGAGGGCCACGTGCCCCGACGCGTCGATCACCTCGGCGCCCTCGTACGACG
>NZ_CAKKMM010000075.1:0-13411 GCF_918698205.1 Microbacterium sp. Bi128
CGACGCCGCTCGCGGAGCGGAATCGACCGGCGGCAGGGGCGGGATCTCCACCGGCGCCGTGGTCGGCTCGCCGGTGGGCGCGGGGGCGTCGGCACGGCGATACAGACGCACCCATTCGGCCAGATCACCGAGCGGATTGGACGAGACCGAGGGGACGGTGGCCGACACCGCGGCCGCCGCGTCGACCAGACCGTAGCCGTAGAGCGCGTCCTGCCCCGATCCCGTTCCCGGCCCGGGCTTGGCGGTCCGGATCAGCCGGTTCAGCACGTTGTCGGCATCCAGGTCGGGGTGGGCGGCGCGCACCAGGGCAGCGATGCCCGAGACGATCGGGGCGGCCCCGCTCGTCCCGTTCCACTGCACGAGCGTGCCGTCGGCCGAAACACCGAGCAGGCGCTCGCTCGGGGCCGAGAGACCGATCGTGATGCCCTGCGTCGAGGCGTCGTTGCTCGCGGTGCCCGAGGGGTCGACCCCGCCGACCGCCAGCACACCGGGGATGGTGGCGGGGGCACCGACACGCGATGTCCCACTCCCCCGGTTGCCCGCCGCCACCACCACGACGACGTCGTGGTCGAAGGCGTACTGGAACGCCTCGTCCCAGCTGGGGTCCCAGTCCAACGTGTTCGTCGTCAGCGACATGTTGATGACGGTCGCGCCCTGATCGACCGACCAGTGGATGGCGTCGACGATCTGCTCGGTGAAGGGCTTCGAGGTCACCGCGCCGAAACCGACCGAGACCGACAGCAGTTCCGCATCGGGCGCGACCCCGATCATGCCGCGTCCGTTCCCCGTTCCGCGCGAGGCCGCGAGCGAAGCCACCCAACTGCCGTGGTTGGAGTCGACGGCCCCGACGGGCGTCCGCCCGTCCGCCGCGCCCACCCCGGACACGTCGGTGCCCGCGGCCACGGCGCCCGAGAACTCCACCGGTCCGCGTGCGATACCGGTGTCGATGACGGCGATCTTCTGGCCCGCCCCGCGCGTGGTCTTCCAGGCGTCCCGGATGCCGTACTGGTCGAGCCAGTACTCCGCGGCGCGGACCGGATCGGTCGGGTCCTCCGGAACCGGCCCCGTCGTCGCGCCCGTCAGCAGCACCACGCCCAGAACGACGGATGCCACGGCCGCGACGACGCGTCTCACCCGCCCGCTCCGGGCGTCTCGCACTCGCACCGCTCGGGCGACCACGTCCCCCTCGCGAGAGCGCGATCGCCGATGGGGTTCACACCCGACCCCGCGGCCAGGGAGTGACCGGCGAGCGCGTGGAGGCACTTGACCCGGGTCGGCATCCCTCCGGCGGAGATGCCGGCGATCTCTTCGGGTTCGCCGTAGGCCGCGCGATCGTGGAGGTAGGCCTGGTGCGCCGCGGTGTAGGCGGCACGGAGCTCTTCGTCGTCGGCGAGCTCGTCGGCGAACTCCTTCATGACGTGACCGGCCTCGAGCACCGACATCGCGGCTGTGGCCGCGGGGTGCGTGAGGTAGTAGAAGGTGGGGAACGGGCTGCCGTCGTCCAGGCGCGGAGAAGTGGCCACGACCGTGGGGTTGCCGCACACGCAACGCGCCGCGATACCGATGACGCCGCGCGGCACACGACCCAGCTGCGACTGCAGCACGTCGAGGTCGGCGTCGGAGGCGGGGGCAGGGGCGAGGTGCTCATCGTCTCCCAGGGTACCCGGCGACCCCGAGGTCGTCCGCGGGGACCGTCCGCCGCCGTCGCGCGCTCACGGGGCGGGCGAGGCGTCGGGCGCCGGATCCGGCACGCCGATCGCGGGGGCGACCACCTGCGCCGCGCCGGCGGAGGTCACCGAGCGCACCAGCTGCGACATCCAGTCGGTGCGCGTCTGGCCGACGTCGGCCGACACGTCCTGCTGCTCCTGCGGGGCCTCGGAGGCGGGCAGGTCGTCGTCGATGAGGTACACGACCTCGCCGGGCAGCGTGTAGTACAGGCGCTCGCGCGCCTGAGTGGTGATGTAGGCGGGGTCCGACCAGCGCTCACGCTGGGACTGCAGATCGGCGACCTCGCTCTGGCTGAGGGCCACGGCGCTCTGGAGCGCCTGGATCTGCTGGCGCTGGTCCATGTAGGTGCCGACGGTCGGCACGAGCACGAAGGTCCCGAGCACGACGAGCCCGAGCATGATGACCACGAAGCCCGAGATCCGGAGTCCGCCCAGCCACTCGCGGACGTCGACGCGACGCGCGCGCGGGGGTCTGGAGCCCCCGGTGGCCGGCGCCGTCGCGGGTGCCGACGCCGAGCGGTTTCGGGGGCGGCGGACCTTCGCGGCGCCGGAGGCCGGGGCCTCGTTGCGCCCTCGAGACGAGGGGAGCGTCGGTCGTTCCACGACGTCTCCTTCCTCACGTTGCGTCGGGCGCGCGCCACGGGCGGTAGCCGAGTCTATGTCGGTGCGGGCGTGCGCCCCGGTGACGCGCCGGGGTCATGGCATCCACGGAGCCGGCCGGGAACGACGAAGGGGGGAGCCTTCCGGCTCCCCCCTTCTCACGCGGTGACGATCAGCCCTGGAAGCGGGGGAACGCCGAGCGGCCCGCGAAGACCGCGGCGCCGCCGAGGTCTTCCTCGATGCGGAGCAGCTGGTTGTACTTGGCGACGCGCTCGCTGCGCGCGGGGGCACCGGTCTTGATCTGGCCGGCGTTGACCGCGACGGCGAGGTCGGCGATCGTGGTGTCCTCGGTCTCACCGGAGCGGTGCGACAGCATCGAGGTGTACCCCGAACGGGTGGCCAGGGAGATGGCATCCAGGGTCTCGGACAGCGTGCCGATCTGGTTGACCTTCACCAGGAGCGAGTTGGCGACGCCCAGGTCGATGCCCTGCTGGAGGCGCTTCGGGTTGGTGACGAACAGGTCGTCGCCGACGAGCTGGACCTTCGAACCGATCGCGTCGGTGAGCTTCTTCCAGCCGTCCCAGTCGTCCTCGGCGAGGGCGTCCTCGATCGTGACGATCGGGAAGTTCGCGACGAGGTCGGCGAAGTAGTCGACGAGCTCGTCGACGCTCCACGCCTTGCCCTCGACGGTGTAGACGCCGTCCTTGTAGAACTCGGTCGCGGCGACGTCGAGGCCGACCGCGATGTCCGTGCCCGGGGTGAAGCCGGCCTTCTCGATCGCACGGATGAGGAAGTCCAGGCCCTCGCGGTTGCTGGGCAGGTCGGGGGCGAAGCCGCCCTCGTCGCCGAGACCGGTGTTGTAGCCCGCGGACTTCAGCTCGCCCTTGAGGACGTGGTAGACCTCGGTGCCCCAGCGCAGCGACTCGCCGTAGGTCTCGGCGCCGATGGGCGCGAGGAAGAACTCCTGGAAGTCGATGCCGTTGTCGGCGTGCTCGCCACCGTTGATGACGTTGAACAGCGGCACGGGCAGCAGGTGCGCGTTCGGGCCGCCGAGGTAGCGGAACAGGGGCAGGTCGGCGCTGTCGGCGGCGGCCTTGGCGACGGCGAGCGAGACGCCGAGGATGGCGTTGGCACCCGTGCGCGACTTGTTCTCGGTGCCGTCGGTCTCGATGAGGATCTCGTCGATGATGCGCTGCTCGCTGGCCTCGACACCCTCGATGGCCGGGCCGAGCTCGTCGACGACCGCGGCGACGGCCTTCAGCACACCCTTGCCGCTGTAACGGCTCTTGTCGCCGTCGCGCAGCTCGTAGGCCTCGAAGGCGCCGGTGGACGCGCCGGAGGGGACGGCCGCCCGCTGGACGATGCCATCGTCGAGGAGCACCTCCACCTCGACGGTCGGGTTACCGCGCGAATCCAGGATCTCGCGCGCGTTGACAGCCTCGATAAGTGCCACGAAGGACTCCTCGTTGGTTCTGGTGGAAAGAGGGCGGAGCGTCGTCGGTCCAGGGTCGAGTCTAGTGACCGCGGTCGTCGCCCGTGGGGTCGGTTCGGGGCGCCGTTCGTGTGGCGATCACGGCGACGCCGGACCGACCCCGGATGCCACGGCGTCCGTCAGCACCGCGAGGGCGAAGCCGTCCCAGCCCTTGCGGTCGAGTGTCTGCAGGGCGGTGGCGTCGAAGCGCGGGTCCTCGCCGAGCATGACCACGCCCGCTCGCGCGCCCGCGACCTTCGTGTCGCCCGGGGCCGGATCCGCGACCTCGCCGGCCCGCACGACGTTGTCGAGCACGACGACGGTGCCGGGGCGGCCCAGACGCGCGGCCCAGTCGAGGTAAGCGGGGTTGGACTCCTTGTCGGCATCCACGAACACGAGGTCGAACGGTTCCTCGCCCGCGAGCGTCGGCAGGATGTCCGTGCCGCGCCCGATGCGCACCTCGACGCGGTCGGCGACGCCCGCCCGCGCGAGGTTGGCGCGCGCGATGCCGGCGTTGCGCTCCTCGGCCTCGATCGTCACCACGCGACCACCCTCGGGCAGCGCCCGCGCGAGCCAGATCGTGGAGTACCCGCCGAGCGTGCCGATCTCGAGGACCCTCCGCGCCCCACTGATGCGCACCAGGAGATGCAGGAGTTTCGCAGCGACCGGCGACACCTCGATCGCGGGGAGCCCCGCCTCGTGTTGCGCGGCGAGCGCGGCATCCAGGATCGGATCGTCGCCGATCAGGGTGTCGGTCAGGAAGCCGTCGACGTCGTCGTGTGTGGGCACTCCCCCAGCCTGGCGAGCCGGAGAGCGCGGGTCAACGGCGTCCGTCGAGGTGCGCGCGGGTCATCGCGTCGTACTCCTCGTCGGACAGGTCGTCGAAGCTCTTCGCCTCGACACGGTCCGTACGCATCCAGCGGATCAGCAGGATGACGAGGATCGGCACGTCGGCGAATTCGGCGATGAACCAGATCAGGTCGCCGGCGAGGTGCTGGTCGTGCAGCGTCGTCGGCCACCACGACACCGCTCGGGCGGCATCCGGTATCAGGTCGAGCACCGTGTCGTTCAGGCGCAGGAGCAGACCGGGCACGGAGTCGATGAGGAGCTCGACGAACGCGAGGAGGAACTCGATCGCGATGAACGTGCCGGTGTGGACGGCGCCGAGGGCCATCATCGGCAGCACCATCGCCAGACCCACGAGGGGAACGACGATGCCGAGCGACGCTTCGACGACGGGGGTCACGCGCAGGACGCCGGCGAGGGGCGTCAGGAAGAGACAGAACACGGCGGCGATCACGACGGTCGCGACCATCGCGTTGCCGGTGATCCGCACGAACCGTGTCGCCAGCAGCCGCTGGAGGCGGCCCCGGCCGGTCTCGCCGCTCACGCGGGCGAGCAGATCGAGGGGGCGACCGGCGGCGATGCCGGCCGGGACGGCGAAGATCAACAGCGCGATGCGCGTCGAGAACGCCCACCGCAATTCCGACGAATACACGCCCAGGAAGCCCAGTTCGATCACGGCGTACGGCGCGAGCCCGAGCGCGAAGAACCCGATCGTGCGCAGCACGGGCCAGTGTTCTCCGCGGCGACGGAGGCGCACGACGGCAGAGGCATACGCGACGGATGCCACGACGATCACGCCGATCGCGACGGGATCGGCGTGCCAGGTGGTCAGGAGAACGTGCAGAGGAGGCGTGGCAGCACGGTAGGCCGGGCGCCTATGCGTGGGCCGGGACCTCCGCCGTCGCGAGCGCGTCGAGCACGGCCGGCAGGAGAGCCTCGGCGGTGCGGCGGTACCCGAGCGCGCTCGGGTGGAAGCGATCGACGCTGAACATCTCGTCGGGCCGCTCGGCGAACACCGGCCCCACGGCGCGCGCGAGGGCGACGACGCGTCCGCCGGCCCGCCGCACGGCTGCGGCCTGCGCGGCGGCGAGCTGCCGGGACGACCGCGCGGCGAGGGCGCGCAGGGGCTGCGGGATCGCCCGCAGCGTTCCGAGGTCGGGGCACGTGCCGACGACCACGGGGACGCCGCCGTCGCGCAGGACGCGGACGATGTGTTCGAGCTGCCCCGCCGCCCGGGAAGCGGAGATGCGGTGGGTCACGTCGTTGCCGCCGACGACGATGACCGCGACGTCGGCGCGATAGTCGTGCGGCACGGCCGCGAGCTGACCGGTCAGGGCGGAGGTCTCGGATCCCACGACGGCCGCGGTCCGCAACCGTACCGGACGCCCGTGCGCCCGGGAGATCCCTTTCGCGAGCCGCGCGCCGAGCGTGTCCCGGCGGTGGCCGGCGCCGAGCCCCGCGGCGATCGAGTCCCCGAGCAGGAGGAGCTCGATCGGCGGCCCCGGGTGCTTCTTCCGCCGCCAGACGCGGTCGGCGTCCAGGGCCTGCTCGCCCAGCGGCTTGCCGATCCGGCGGCGGGCGATCGCCGCCTGCCGCGCGATGAGGGTGCGCACCCCGACGGCCGCGGCCCCGAGAACCGCGACCGACGAAGCCGCGGTGACGGTGATCGGCCGACGCCTACGCATACGGCGATCCCATCGCGCCGCGGTGAACGGCGGGTGACGCGGGCGATCAGACCTCGAGGCCGCGCCGCCCCCGCGCGCGCAGCACGAGCGCCAGCACGAGCACCCCCGCCGCGAGGACCACGTCGAGCGCGAGCCCCGCGAGCAGCTCCTCACGGCCGACGACACCCGTGAACGAGACGACACCGCCGATGACGATCACGCCGAACGACAGGGCCAGCTGCTGCGCCGTGCTGAACATGCCGCCCGAGAGCCCGGCGGCCTGGACCGGGACCTCGCGCACGACGAGCTGCGTCAGCGGCGAGAAGATGAGCGCCTGCCCCGCACCGAGGAGCACGAGCGCCGGCTGCAGCCACAGCACGATGTCGGGTCCCCACGCGAGAACCACCGTCGCCGTCATCGCCAGCAGTGCGACGAGCTGCAGAGCGACGCCCCACGCCAGGGTCGCGTCGCCGAGCCGCGCCTGGACGCGAGCGACCGTGAGCGAAACGACCGCGAACACCACGGCGAACGGCAGCAGCGCGAGCCCGGCCTGCAGCGACGTCATCCCACCGTGCTCAACGGCGCGGGGGAACACGTACAGCAGCGCCGAGTATCCGGCGAAGAACAGCGCCGCCGACAGCAGACCGAGCTGCAGCGGCCGCAAGCGCAGGACGCTCGGAGGCAGCAACGGGACGCGCCCGCTGCGCTCCACGGCATCCTGGTGCCGCCACATCGCCACGAGAGCGACGGCGGCGATGACGAGGACCACGACCACCGGCCACGACCAGTTCCACGCCGGGCCGAAGGTCAGCGCGACGGAGGCGGCGAGGATGCCGAGCCCGAGCGCCGCGGTGCCGATGAGGTCGATCGCGACACGTTCGTGCGAACGGCTGCGGGGGGCGAGCGGCGCGAGGGCGATCGCGGCGACCGCGACGAGGGCGACGACGACGAACACCGCGCGCCAGCCGTCCACCACGCCGAAGCTCGTCGCGGCGAGCGCCCCGCCCGCGACCTGGCCAACGGCGGATCCGATGCCGCCGCTCGCGCCGAACGCCGCGATGGCGCGTGTACGGGCGGCCCCGCCGGAGGTCGCCTGGATCGTCGCGAGGACCTGCGGGGTGCACAACGCGGCTCCCACGCCCTGGACGACGCGCGCGGCGATGAGGGTCGACACGGAGGGCGCGAGCGCGCAGGCCACGGCGGAGACGAGGAACAGCCCCATGCCGACGGTGTACAGACGGTGGCGGCCGAAGCGATCGCCCAGACGTCCGCCGAGGATGAGCAGGACGGCGAACGGGATGCCGTAACCCGCGATGACGAGTTCGAGCGAGACGTCGTCCGCGCCGAAGCGGTCGCGCAGTGTGGGCAGGATGACGGTGACCGCGTTGAAGGCGAACGTGCCGACGCCGGGGCCGAGCAGGAACCCGATGTAGCGCCATGTCGGGACCGCCTCGACGCCCGGGACCGTGGGGACGGGCAGGGTGCCGCTGGCGGGGTGTGCGGAGGTCGTCATGGTGCCAGCATGGAGGGTGCCGCATCCTGGTACCAGGAGTCTCCTGATCCTGGTAGTCGGAGCAACAGCCTGAGCCCCTCCGGAGAGCACGCCGAAGCCTAGGCTCGCGGCGGAAGGAGACGCCATGACCCGATCCGACGAGACGCGCGCGGAGTTCGCCGCGTTCCTGCGCAGTCGACGCGCGCGCCTGCAGCCGTCCGACGTGGGGCTTCCCGAAGGTGCACGTCGCCGCGTCGCGGGACTGCGCCGCGAAGAAGTCGCGCAGCTCGCCGGCGTGGGTCTGACCTGGTACACGTGGCTCGAGCAGGGCCGCCCGATCGCGGCATCCGTTCAGGTCATCGCCGCGATCGCCCGCGCCCTTCGACTCACCGATGACGAGCGCGACCACCTGTTCGCCCTCGCCGACCTCCCCCGCCCCGAACGCGCGGCGCGGGCCTGCGTCGAGACGCCCCACCTCGATCTGCTCGAGAAGCTCCTCCCCTACCCCGCGGCGCTGCAGACCTCGCGTTTCGAGATCCGCGCCTACAACCGGGCGTACCGCTACCTCTTCGACGACCTCGACGAGATGCCGACCGCGCGTCGGAACTGCGCCGTGCTGCTGTTCACCGACGAGACCTGGCAGCGCTCGCACGTCGACCTCGATCATGCGCAGCGGCGCATGGCCGCGCGGCTGCGCTCGGCATACGGGCGACACCACGACGAACCGGCGTGGCAGCGGTTCATCGCCGAGCTCGAAGCCGCCTCGCCGCGCTTCGCGGAGCTGTGGAGCCGCGGCGACGTCGGCGGCGAGCCGCACGCCGTCAAGCACCTCGTCAGCGCCCGCGTCGGCGAACTCCACCTGGAGATGTCGAGCGTGTGGGTCGACGAGGGCCTCGGGTCTCGCGTCGTGTGGTTCGCCCCGCGGGATGCCGGGACGGCGGCGCGCCTCGAACGGCTCGCGGCCGAGCATCCCGAGCAAGCGCTCATCAGCGCGGTGGCGTGAGGGCGCGACGCCCGCCGGCGGGGCTGCGCCGGGTCAGCCGAGCGGCTTGATCTCGAGGTTCTCGCGCGTGGTCGCGCTCCCGACCGTCGCGAAGGCGGTGTATCCGTCCGCGGTGGCGCGCTCCAGCAGCGCCTTCAGGTTCTTGGTGCGCTGCTCCAGTCGCACCCGACGTCCTTCGCCCACGAGCACCGTCTTCAGGCTCACCAGGTCGACGAGGGGGACATCGCGGTCGTGGACCAGCACAACGGCGTGATCGCCCGCGCTCTCGGCATCCGGGAGCAGGTCGACGATGCGCTCGAAGCCGATCGAGAAGCCGACCGCCGGCACGTCCTGGCCGAGGAAGCGGCCGATCATGCCGTCGTAGCGCCCGCCGCCACCCAGCGAGTAGTCGACGCTCGGGTGGGCGAGTTCGAAGATCGTGCCGGTGTAGTACCCCATACCGCGGACGAGGAACGGGTCGAACCGCAGGGGGACGTCGCCGCCGCGCGCGGCCGCGACCGTCTCGCCGAGCGCGACGAGGTGGTCCACGATCTCGTCCGGGATGCCGTCGGGCAGGGCCGCACGGATACCGACGGCGTCGAACCCCGCGGCGTCGGTCTGCGGCCGGTCGAGGTACGCGGCGAAAGCGTCGACCGCGGGCGCCGCGGCGCCACGTTCCCGCAGCTCCGCCACGACGCCGGAGGCGCCGATCTTGTCGAGCTTGTCGATCGTGATGAGCACGCCCGGGCGCTCGTCGGGGGCGAACCCGAAGACGTCGAGCATTGCGTCCAGCGCGCGACGGTCGTTGACGCGGATCGTGCCGCCCTCGAGACCCAGGGCGTCGAGCACGTCGAGGCTCGCCGTCATGAGCTCGGCCTCGGCACGCGCGGTGGCATCGCCGATGATGTCGATGTCGCACTGCACGAACTGGCGGTAGCGCCCCTTCTGCGGGCGCTCGGCGCGCCACACCGGTGCGATCTGGATCGCGCGGAACACCGAGGGCAGCGACGCGCGGTGGGTGGCGTAGAACCGGGCGAGCGGAACGGTGAGGTCGTAGCGCAGGCCCAGGTCGGCCAGCGCCGCCGGGTCGTCGGCCGCGGCGCGGATCGCCTCGGCATCCAGTCCGCGCTTGAGGACGCTGAACGACAGCTTCTCGTTGTCGCCGCCGATCCCGGCGTGCAGGCGCGCGTACTCCTCGACCACGGGGGTCTCGATCTCGTCGAAGCCGTGCGCGCGGTAACGCTCGCGGATCACGGCGAGCACGCGCTCGCGGCGGGCCTTGTCAGCGGGGAGGAAGTCGCGCATGCCGCGCGGCGGGTTCACGGATGCCACGGCTCTATTGTTCCAGTCCTCGCGCGCCGCGTCGGTCCGGGCGGGTGGGGCGCCAGATCACGTGAACTCGCCGACAGCACCCGTTATGGTGCGTCGCAAGGCGTGACCTCGGCCAGATCACGTGATCTGGCGCGCTTCAGACGCCCGCACCTCGGCGGACAGGCCGCGGACACGGGAGCGGAGCGCGCGGTCGGCATCCCACCCGTGCTCGCGGGCGAGCTGCACGAGGGCGAGGAGCGCGTCGCCGAGCTCGGACTCGGTCGTGGGCGCCAGTGGCGCGCGGCCCGCGGTCACCCCGACCTGCTCCGCCTTGCCGAGCACCTTCTGCGCCAGGGCGAGCGACGGCATGTGGTCGCTGACGCCGTCGAGCACGCTCGTGCGCTCGCGCTTTTCGGCGGCCTTCGCCGCGTTCCAGTGCACCAGCACCTCTTCGGGAGTCGATGCCACGGCGTCACCGAACACGTGCGGATGCCGGCGCACCATCTTCTCGGTGAGGCCGCGGGCCACGTCGTCGATGTCGAACGGGTCCTCCGGGTCGCCCGCGGCGATCTCGGAGTGGAACAGCACTTGCCACAGCAGGTCGCCGAGTTCCTCGCGGAGGTCCGCGCGCGTCCCGGACTCGACCGCGTCGATCACCTCGGCGCTCTCCTCGACGAGGTACGGCACGAGGTCGCGATGGTCGATCGTCTGCGTCCAGGCGCAGCGCTCGCGCACCGCTCGCATCGTCTCGGCGGCCTCGCGCAGCGCGTCGTCGCTCACGGTCCCTCCTCCTGCGGCACGGTCGGAGCCGCTGCCCCCGAGTATGCCCCGCCCCCGTGCCGCGCGGTCCCGCGGCAGGCACAACTCCTGCAGATCCGGGGCGCCGGCGCCCGGGAGCGCTCGACCGCGCTCGGGCAGCCGGAGTTGTGCTGCCCGATACGGGGACACAACGCAGGAGAATGCGGGATGCTGACGCGGGAACGGCCCGAAATCCTGCGGCATCCCTCGCCAGAGCCCGGAGAATCTCCTGCGTTGTGACCGCCGGAACGGCACGGAACGGCCCGCGTGACATGGCCGCAACGTGACGCAACTACTCTGGGGCGTGTGCGTGAACTGACCCCGACCGAGGCCATCGACCTCGTGGGCCGCTTCGAAGCCGGCCAAGAACTCCCCGAACAGATGCGCGCCGACGTGCGTCTGCTCGGCTCGCTCCTGGGCCGTGTGCTTCGCGAGAGCGGCTCCCCCGGCCTCTACGACGACGTCGAGAAACTGCGGACGGCGACGATCCAGGCCTACACCGACGAGACGCCCGAGGCGTTCGAGCGGGCTGCGGCGATCGCCGACGGCTTCTCGATCGCCCGCGCCGACGAAGTGGCGCGCGCCTTCACGGCGTACTTCCACCTCGTCAACCTCGTCGAGGAGCACCAGCGTGTGCGCGTGCTGCGCGAGCGCGGCGACCGTCCGTCGCGCGGCGGCACCCCCGACACGATCGCGACGGCCTTCGAGCGCCTGTCGAGCGAGATCGGCGAGGAGGGCGCGCTGGCGCGCCTGCAGGCACTGCGGTTCCACCCGGTCTTCACCGCGCACCCCACCGAGGCGCGCCGCCGCGCGATCTCCACGAGCATCCGCCGGCTGTCCGAGCTGCTCGCCGAGCACGACGACGCCGGCGAGAACGACACCGAGACCCGGCGCACCGAGCGCCGCATGCTCGAGGAGATCGACACGCTGTGGCGCACCGCGCCCCTCCGTCGCGAGAAGCCGTCGCCGGTCGACGAAGTGCGTTCGGTCATGGCGGTGTTCGACGAGACGCTCTACACCGCCGTCCCGCGCGTGTACCGCCGCATCGACGACATCCTCCAGGGCGAGAACGCCGGCGCACGGGCGCCGATCGTGAAGCCCTTCGTGCGCGTGGGTTCTTGGGTCGGCGGCGACCGTGACGGCAACCCTTTCGTCACGGCATCCGTCACCCGCAAGGCCGCCGCGATCGCGAGCGAGCACGTGCTGATCGGCCTCGAGCGTACGACGCAGCGCGTGGGTCGCGGACTGACGCTGGATGCCGAGACGACCCCGCCGAGCGAGGCCCTCGTCGCCCTGTGGCACCGCTTGCGTGCCGCCGACGAAGACGCCGCCGCCGAGATCGCCGAGCGCTCCCCCGACGAGCCGCACCGTCGGATCCTGCTGCTCCTCGCCCGCAAGATCGCCGCGACCCGCACGCGCAACGCCGACCTCGCCTACCGCGACCCCGAGCACCTGCTGGCCGACCTGCGCACGGTGCAGGACTCCCTCGTCGCGGCCGGTGCCGCGCGCCAGGCCTACGGTTCGCTCCAGCGCCTCGTCTGGCAGGTCGAGACGTACGGCTTCCACCTGACCGAGCTCGAGGTGCGCCAGCACTCGGCCGTGCACGCGAAGGTCCTCGCCGAGCTCCGCGCCGGCGGCGAGCGCAGCGAGCAGACCGAAGAAGTGCTCGAGGTCTTCCGCTCGATCGCCTACGTGCAGGAGCGTTTCGGGCCGCGGGCCGCCGGCCGGTACATCGTGTCGTTCACGCAGTCCGCCGACGACCTGGCCGCCGTGCACGAGCTCGCGTCGTACGCGATGGGCCCGGGCGAGCAGCCGCCGGTGCTCGACGTCATCCCGCTGTTCGAGACGTTCGCCGACCTGCAGGCCGCTCCCGGCATCCTCGCCGAGATCGTCTCGCACCCCGCTTTCGTCCGTCGACTGGATGCCACGGGTCGCCGCCTCGAAGTCATGCTCGGCTACTCCGACTCGTCGAAGGACGTCGGCCCCGTCGCCGCGAACCTCGCGCTGTATGAGGCCCAGGCGTTGATCTCGACGTGGGCCGAGGCCGAGGGCATCGAGTTGACGCTCTTCCATGGCCGCGGTGGCGCCCTCGGGCGCGGCGGCGGTCCGGCGAACTCCGCGATCCTCGCGCAGCCGCCGCACTCGGTCGACGGCCGGTTCAAGCTCACCGAGCAGGGCGAGGTCATCTTCGCCCGGTACGGCGACCCGGACATCGCGATGCGCCACATCGATCAGGTCGCGGCGGCGGTGCTCACGGCATCCTCCCCCTCGATCGAACGCCGCAACCGCGGGGCGGCCGAAGCGTTCGCCGACGTCGCCGCCACGATGGACGTCGCGTCGCGCGACCGGTTCTTCGCCCTGGTGAAGGCCCCCGGCTTCGCGCCGTGGTTCGCCACCGTCACCCCGATGGAAGAGCTCGGGCACCTCGCGCTCGGCTCGCGCCCGGCCCGCCGCGGCCTGTCGGTCGAGTCGCTCGAAGACCTCCGCGCGATTCCATGGGTGTTCTCGTGGACCCAGGCC
>NZ_CAKKMM010000076.1:0-13394 GCF_918698205.1 Microbacterium sp. Bi128
ACTCGGGGTCGTCCTCGAGAACCGGGGCCGGCCGCACGGGCTGCGTCGCGTCCTCGTCGACGCTCCCGTCCTTGTGGACGATGATCGGCCACTGACCGTCCGGGCCGAATGTCTGCACACGGACGGGGCGCCCGAGCTGCTTGGCGGTCTGAGCAATGAGGTTCACTACCTCGGCACGAGCCGAGGGGAGGTCGGCTGCGGCAATGTCGTGGGGCGTTCCGCTGATGAACACCTTTGCGGTGCCGTCAGCGGAAAGGTGCGCGTCGATCTTGGGGAACGCGTTGGGGGCTACGTCGATGCTGGTCATGATCGTCTCCTAGTTCACTGTCCGAGCTGGATGCCGACCGCGGCCATGTAGGGCTCGGGGTCGATGTTCTCGCCGTTCACCATCACCTCGAAGTGGAGGTGGCAACCGGTTGATCCGCCACTGCTGCCGACACGAGCGATCTGCTGGCCGGCCTTCACCTTGTCTCCGACGCTGACGAGCATCCCGGAGTCGTACATGTGCAGGTAACGGGTGGTGACGCCGCCGCCGTGGTCGATTGCGATCACGCCATTTCCGCCGCCGTCGAAGCCGCGGAAGGTGACCGTGCCGTCCTGCGCGGCCCAGATAGGGCCGTCGCATCCGCCGCCGGCTAGGTCGGTGCCGGCGTGCAGTCGCACGTCGCCCGTGATCGGGTGCACACGGAGGCCGTAGGGGCTGGTGATGGGGCCGGCGCCCGGAGAGGCCCAGCCCTGCGCGTTGACGTCGCCGGGGACAGTGGGATCGCACGCGCCGCCGCTCGCGCTGCCGTCGCCGGGGTTGAGCCCGGTCTTGACGCCGGTCAGGCCCTCGACGATCTGCACCGCGCCGTCCCAGAACCGCGTGTAGTGGTACGGGTCGGCGTTGACCTGCGTGCGGTGCGCGACGATGGTCGGTTCCAGCGATTCCCGGTCGGGAACCTTCTGGATCATCGCCTGAAAGAACTTCGTCGACGAGATGTAGGGGTCCAGCCGCTCCTCGCGGGTGCCCCATCCGTCTTGCTGCTGAAACAGCCCGATCGACGTCGTGCGAGAGCCGTCCGGGTTGGTGACGCCGCCGGTCTCCCAGTCGCCATAGTCGATGTTGCGGAGGCTCGACTCACCCATGGCCGTCATGACGCCGATCGTTTGATCGCGCACGTTCAGGCCGAGATCTTTCCCGGCCTGGATCACGTTCGCAGCGTTCACAAGCTGCTCGTGGCCATAGCCGGCTATCTCGGTCTGGGGGACCGAGTTGGGGTCGATCGAAACGCTCGACCCGGGTCCGGCCGCGGATGCCGGCTCGCAGTCGTCGCCGCCGACGACGACAAACCCGAGCAACAGGCCGATAACCAAGATCGGCACTGCGGCGATTGCGTAGGCCCCGCCCCCCTTAGGGCCGGCCACGATAGTTCACCCCATCCGGCAGGATGAAGCGGCTTGCGAGCCACGGGGAGTCGCCGTCGACGCGGCTCAGGATGAGCCCGTACATGCCAGCGTTGGTGGGGACGTCGACATAGGCGACGTACGCGCTCGTCTCGTCAGTGATGACGGGCGGTCCCGTGATCGTCGTTGCGACGATCCGGGACGGGTCCATGTAGGCGTAGTCCTGTGTGGCCTTCTGATCGAGGAGGGGTTGTAGCTGCGCCCACCACTCCTCAAAGCCAAGATCGGGACGCGCGTACGCGCGCATCACGGTATCCGCCGCGGCGGTCGCGCTCTGGCGCGATTCGTCGTCCCAAACCGGCACGGACCGCGGCCCGTGCGTTTCTCCCGAGTCTTCGTCAATCGCACCCTCAGACGCGGGGGTGAACGTGGATGAGTCGGGGAAGATCGGGGCAGAGGTGCTTCCGCTGGGCGTCGGCGCGGGCGCGGGGGTGCTGGCGGTCCCCGTGCATCCGGCGAGCACGACGGCGGCGGTAGTCACAACGATGACGGTCCCGATCTTCCTCACAACTATTCCCCCCTCAGGCAGTCTCCGATCCAGACTCGGTGGCGTGGCCGGTGCTGCGCCTGTTGTTCGCGCCCTTCCGGAGCTCCGCCTTGAGTTCATCCACAATGACGAACCACGAAGTACCCAGCTTGTAGCCGGGAATGGTTCCCTCTTTAAGCCAGGTATAGACGGTTCGTGTGGTCGTATTCAGGCGCGCAGCGACCTCGGTCGGACCGATTGTCGGTGGGTCGTGCTCGAATAGCCGGTCAAGTGCATCTGCCACGGCGTCCCTTTCTGGCCCCCACAGGAAGGGTACAGGGCCGTGCGCAAAAGCACATTAAATGTTTCTAACGTAGCGTTTTTCGCGATTCTTCATGTCTCGCGTTAGCGTGAAATGACCTTCAATCGCGAGTTCCTTGGGGGCACGATGAGCGATCAGATCAATCCTTGGCTGTCCCGTCCGACCATGCCGCCGCCCGAAACAGACGTCCGTGCCGCGGTCATTTCGTCCACGTCCGGGCCTGTGGCACCGCAGCGTGGCGTGCCTGCGCCTGATCAGGTCGACCGGCTCCCGATCATCGACCAGCTGGCGAATCCCGCGGTCTGGTGGCTGGGCGCGCACGGCGGTTCGGGTGAGTCGACGCTGGCAGCTCTCGCGCCCGGGTGGTCAGCGGCGGCCGGCCACGCCTGGCCGCGCAGCTCGACCGGTGAATCGACGCCCGTGGTCATCGTCGCCCGATCAAACGTCGTTGGGCTCCGTGCCGCGCAGAACGCCCTCCGGCAGTGGGGGGCTGGGCTGACCGCCTCCAACGTTCTCGGGCTTGTCGTTATGGCTGACGCCCCCGGTCGGATGCCGCGCGCTTTGCGGGATCTGCTCGCCGTGGTCGGTGGCGGTGGCCCTCGCACCTGGATAGTGCCGTGGGTCGATGCCTGGCGGCTCGACGAGCCCACCGCTTCACCCATCCCGCGCGAAGTTCAGCGAGTCATCGACGAGCTGAGCGCACTCCCCGGAATCGGTGCCGCCGGCACCTCCAACTGAAAGGCAAGACATGTCCGCGATCGAAGTGCTTCACTCCGTGAACGAGACGGCCAACGTCCTGGCCGGCGTCATCCCCAACCCCGACCCCGTGCAGCCTCCCGGAACTGAGGGTGTGACCACGATCCTGTCGTGGCTGAAGTGGATTGGTTACGTCGTCGTCGGCGGCGCGATCATCGTCGGCGGAATCCTGATCGCCGTCAGCTTCCGCCGCGGTGAGGGCCACGACGCCCTCCCCAAGGTCATCTGGCCTATGGCCGGCGCGATCATCATCGGTGGCGGTGCCGCCCTGATCGGCATCCTCGCCGGAGCCTGAGGAAGGAGCCGTCATGGCTGACGACGACGAAACCACGCAGAATCCATTCGCCCGCCCCGGCTTCATCGTCGGAGCGGTGGTGGTGGCCGCGCTGATCGTAGCCGGCATCTTCCTGACGGTTCTCAACCTGAACCGCGGGAGCGAGGCGGCGCCGCCCGCCTCCGAACCATCGTCATCCGCGACGTCCAGCGCCGCCCCTTCCCCAAGTGCATCCGGGGTCGCGGGCGGCGCGAGCGTGTGCGGCCTCGACGGTGAAGTGCTCTCGGGCACGGTCACGACCGCGCCGGCGGCGACCTGGCAGTACCAGGACGTGTACGCCTACCCGACGTCCCCGACGTTCGGTCCCGGCGCGACCGCTCCTCAGGGCTACCGGTACTGCTACCAGCACAGCCCCGATGGGGCGGTGTTTGCCGCCGCGAACATGACCATTGGTCTGTTCGGAGACGTCACCACGCGAACCTCACTCCTCGAGTACGCGTTGACGAACGGCACCTATCGCGACTCGCTGCTGACTGAGGTCGGTTCCTCGAACACGACAGACGTCCGCGCCTCGATCGCCGGTTTCCGCGTGCTGTCGTACGACGGCAGTTCTGCGCGAGTTGACGTTGCCTTCCGCGGCACCGCTCAGGGCCAGGCCGTGAACGGCTCGGCTGTTCTTGATCTGACGTGGTGGCAGGGCGATTGGAAGATCGACGCCGACAAGGCCGAGCCCTTCCGCATCGCACAGCTTCCCGACACCTCGGGGTACATCACCTGGCGACAGGAGTAACAACATGGCGGCAGACAACGCCGGCTGCAGGTTGTTCGACCCCGGCTGCTGGGCGCAGGACTGGGTAGAGAGCGCTCTCGGTGACGCGATTGAGAACCTGGCGCGCGCTGTCCTAGAAGCGTTCGGCAAGGCCGTCGCGTCCCTCGGGACGCTCTGGGTGAACGTCGGCACGCCGAATCTCACCGGCACAGGCGGCAGCTCGTCGATCGCCGCCGGCTCGTCCGCGCCAAACTCGGAGGGCATCATTCAGGTGCTCGGATGGGTGACGTGGATCGCGATCGTCTTCGCGGCAATCTCGATCATCCTCCTCGGCATCCTCGTCGCCACGAGGATGCGTGCGGGTGAGGGCTTCCGTTCGGTCGGTCCGCTCGGCTTTGTGCTGGGCGGCATCTTCCTCATGTCAGGCGCAACGGCGCTCGTCTCTGGTCTGCTGCCGCGCGGTCCTCAGGGGGCCGGCGGAGCGGTCCTGTTCTTGCAGTCGTCTCTCTGGTGGTACATGGGAGCGGCGGCGGTGGTGTCGGTCATCATCGGCGGTATCCGTATGGTGTGGGAGCAGCGCGCCGAACCCGGTAAGGAGACGATCAAGAGCCTTCTGACTCTGATCGTCGTCGCCGGTTCCGGGGTGACGATCGTCGGCCTTCTCGTGTCGGCGTTCGACTCGTTCTCCGTGTGGATTCTCAACGGGGCACTGAGCTGCGACGTCGGCGCCGACTCGGCGTGCTTCGGCGAGAACATCGCCAACCTGCTCGCGCTGACGACCAACCCGAACACGGGTGGCCTCGGCGCGCTGCTGGTCATCATCCTCGGCATCATTGCGATTCTCGCGACGGCTGCTCAGATCGTGCTGATGATCGCCCGCGGCGGCATGCTCGTGATCCTGACGGGAATCCTGCCGCTGTCGGCGTCGGCCACCAACACCGAAATGGGTAAGAGCTGGTTCAAGAAAAACGTGGGCTGGCTCGCGGCGTTCATCCTCTACAAGCCGGCCGCGGCGATTGTGTACGCCGCGGCGTTCCAGCTCGTCGGAACGAACATCTTCCAGGACGACGGAACGGGCTTCATCGCCGTGCTGACGGGCCTCATCCTGATGGTGCTCGCGTTGTTCGCGATGCCCGCCCTGATGCGGTTCGTCACGCCTCTCGTCAGCTCCCTGTCGGCCGGTGCCGGCGGCGCACTAGGAGCTGCGGCGGTTATGGCTCTGCCCTCCGGTGCTGCTGCTGCGGGTCGCCTCGCGACCGGCTCGGGCGGCGGCTCGTCGTCGGCGGGTGGACCGGGCGCGACGGGCGGTCAGGGATCGACCGGCGCAAGTGGTCCGTCTGGCTCGAACGGTGGCGGGGGCTCAGCCCCTCAGGCCGCACAGGCCTCTAGCGCCGCTGGTGGCGGCGGGGGCGGCACGACAGGGGCCGCGGCGTCCTCGGGTGCCGCTAGTGGCGGCACGGGCGCTGCTGCGGCGTCCGCCGGCGGTGGAGCTGCTGCGGGTGGTGGAGCTGCCGCGGGCGGCGCTGCTGCCGGTGGTGGCGCTGCGGGTGGAGCTGCGGCCGGCGCTGCGGGTGGCCCTGTCGGTATGGCTGCGGGCGTCGCGATCGGCGCTGCGGCTCAGGGCGTGCAAGCGGCCACGGGAGCGGCAAAGAACGTAGGCGATCAAGCAACGGGTGAAGGGAGCGGGAGCTAGTGGCAACCGTAGAGACAAGCCGTAAGGGCGTCCGCACGTACGGGAACTGGCGTCAGCCGACGTCGCCGGGGCTCCTCGGCCTCGGCACGGTCGGCACCGGCCTCATGTTCGTTGCGCTGCTGATCGTGATCGTCGTCCTCATGACGACGAACATCATCAACGCCTTCATCACTGCGGCGGTGTTCGGTGGCATGATCCTGCTGCTGACCATTCGCGACGCGGACGGTCGTAGCGTGCTCTCGCGCACGGCGAACCGTGTCGCGTGGTCGTCGACGAAGCGACGGAAGGCGAATGTCTACCGTTCCGGCCCGCTGGGTCGCTCCGAGTGGGGATCGAACCAGCTCCCGGGCCTGGCGGCGCAGTCCCGGCTCTCCGAGCACGAGGACTCCTACGCGCGCCCGTTCGCGATGATCTACAACCCCCACGCGAAGACGTATTCGATCGTCATCGGCACCGAGCCTGACGGCGCGGCCCTCGTCGACCAGGAACAGGTCGACCTCTGGGTGGCCGACTGGGGTCACTGGCTGCGCAACCTGGCGGATGAGCCGGGGATGGAGGCCGCTCAGGTGACCATCGAGACGGCCCCCGACTCGGGCCGTCGTCTGCGCCGTGAGGTTGAGACGAACACCGATCCCGACGCACCGGATTTCGCGAAGGCGATGCTCGGTGAGGTGGTCATGAACTACCCCGCCGGCTCGTCGACGGTGAAGGCGTACGTGGCGCTGACGTTCTCGGCGGCACCGCGTAAGGGTGCCAAGCCGCGCACGCCTGAGGACATGGGGCGCGAGCTGGCCGCTCGCCTTCCTGGCCTCACCGCGACGCTGCAAGCGACCGGTGCGGGAGCGGCGCATCCGCTGACGGCTCAGGAGCTGTGCGAGACGATCCTCGTCGCGTATGACCCTGCCGCGGCGTCCCTGATCGACGACGCTCACGCAAACGGTGACGTTCCCGATCTGAGCTGGTCCGACGTCGGCCCCACGGCTGCTCAGGCCAACTGGGACAGCTACCGGCACGATTCGGCAACGTCGGTCACCTGGCAGATGACTCAGGCCCCCCGCGGCCTGGTGCAGTCGGGTGTGCTGGCGCGTCTGCTCGCCCCGCATCGCGACATTGCGCGCAAGCGCGTGACGCTGCTCTACAAGCCGATCGACCCCGCTCGGGCTGCGGCGCTCGTCCAGGCAGACGTGCGAGCTGCGGAGTTCAAGGCCACGTCCAGCCGGAAGCCGGCGGCGCGTGACTCGCTCGCGCTGCGCTCGGCTCAGGCCACGGAGTCGGAGGAGGCATCGGGCGCGGGGCTGGTGAACTTCGGCATCCTCGCGACCGCGACCGTCATCGACCCGAGCAAGGAGGCCGACGCTCGCGCGGCGGTCGACAACCTCGGCGCGACTGCGCGTCTGCGGCTGCGCCCGGTGTACGGATCACAGGACAGTGCCTTCGCCGCGGCGCTGCCCCTCGGGCTTGTGCTGACCAAGCACGTAGCCGTCCCGGCGATGCTGAGGGAGGGAATCTGATGAGCCCTGATCTGATCGCGCTGCTCGCGCTGGGCGGGCTGGTCCTGCTTGTCGTGGTGGGCGTGCTCGTCTTCGTCCGCACGGGACGAAAGAACACCGCCACGGGCGCGTCCGCGTCCGGTGGGTCGCTCAGCTCTCGGGGGTGGAGCGGCCCCGGCGGCGGCATGTCGACGTACCTACAGCCCGTCCCGGAGTGGCGCGGTACGACGGTGCAGACGTGCGGCCTCTGGCCGTACGCGATCGGCGCTGGTACGCCGATGGTGGGCGTCCCGCTGGGCCGTCACATTCACACGGGTGCGACGCTGTGCGCCGACCCGATTTCGTGGTTTCAGCGGGCGAAGCTCATCAGCAACCCGTCGCTGTTCGTGCTCGGTAAGCCGGGACTCGGGAAGTCGACGGCGGTCGCCCGCATGGCGACGGGGCTCGCCGGCTACGGCGTGCAGCCGCTCGTGCTGGGCGACCTGCGCCCCGACTACGTGGAGGTCATCCGCGCGCTCGGCGGTCAGGTCATCACCCTCGGACGTGGGCGCGGATACCTCAACGTGCTCGACCCGGGCGAGGCCAAGGAGGCCGCGCAGCGCCTCATCGACGCCGGCTTCCAGAAGGAGGCCAACGAGGTACTGGAAGACGCCCACGGTCGCCGCCTGGCGATGGTGTCGTCCCTGCTGACGATCCAGCGCAAGTCTCCGCCGACCGATGTCGAGGAGTCGATTATCGACCAGGCCCTCCGCGTGCTCGATCGCAGCATGGAGGGTATTCCGGTGCTCTCCGACCTGCTGGCCGTCGTGCAGGAGGGGCCGACCGAGCTGCGTCAGGTCGCCGTCGACCGCGGCGATTTCAACAAGTACCAGGAGATTACGCGCGGCCTCGAAGCGTCGTTACTCGCCCTGGCGAACGGTAGCGGTCGCCTCGGCGGCGTGTTCTCCCACCACACGACGAACCCAATGGCACTCGACCGTCCGGTGGTCTACGACATTTCCGCGATCGGTGAGGCCGAGGGCGATCTGCGAGCGGCCACGCTGCTCGCGTGCTGGTCGAACGGCTTCGCGACGGTGAATATCGCCAACGTCCTCGCGGACGCTGGCCTGGAACCGCGCCGGCACTACTTCGTCATCATGGACGAGCTGTGGCGAGCCCTCCGCGCCGGAAACGGCATCGTCGACCGCGTGGACTTCCTCACCCGACTCAACCGTCAGGTGGGCGTTGGCACGGCGATGATTTCGCACACCATGGCCGATCTGAGCGCTCTCCCGGAGGAGGACCGTTTGAAGGCGAAGGGCTTCGTAGAGCGCGCCGGCATGGTCATGTGCGCGGGTCTGCCGTACACCGAGATGCCGGAGCTCACGACGGTTATCCCGTTCTCTGAGGCTGAGCAAGAGCTGTTGACCGGGTGGCAAGACCCGCCCGCGTGGGATGCCGCCACGGGCCGCGAGGTTGACCCTCCCGGCCGCGGCAAGTTCCTCGTGAAGGTCGGCACCCGACCGGGCATCCCGGTACAGGTGCAGCTCACGGAGGCTGAGCGCTCCATCCGTGACACTAACCAGCGGTGGTACGAACAGTCACGCACTGCCCGCCGTGCCGTGCGCGCGGTGGAGGAGTTGGTGGAGGAGCACGAGGAGCGCGAGAAGGAGCCGGCGCTGTGAGCACTCCGAACAACCGCCGCCGCGATCCCGGCGGCTTCGGCGGCGAGACGCTGATGCTGCTCGTCCTGATCGTCGTCGTCGTCGGCGGCTTGGTCGTGACCAACGTCGCGGTGCGCCTGGGCGCGCAGCTCGACGGCACCGCGGCCGAGCTGCCGTCCGACCCGTTTGGGCTCACCCTTGGACTCATCCTCGGGCGCGTGGCGTGGCCGGCATCCGCGACGTGGATTGTCGCGGTTCTCGGCGCGGTCCTGCTCGTGCTGACGGTCCTCGTGATCGTCGGTGTCGTGCGTTACCGGAAGGGTCGGACCCGCGTTGACCGCGCCAGCTCGTACATGGGCCGCGGCAAGGACGTCGCCGGTCTGAGCCGACAGAACGCCGTGCAGTCTGCCGAGCGTCTCGGCGTGAAGGGCGTCGACGGCAAGCCAGTGCTGGGCGTGCCGATCGGTAAGACGGTCGGTGGGATGCCGCTGTGGGGCACGTGGGAGGACATGCACATCGACATTTGGGGGCCGCGTACGGGTAAGACCACCTCTCGCGCGGTGCCTGCAATTCTCGACGCCCCCGGCGGCGTGCTCGTCACCTCGAACAAGCGCGACGTGGTGGATGCCACCCGCGACGTGCGCGCGGAGGCCGGCCCGGTGTGGGTGTTCGATCCTCAGGGAATCGCGCTCGAGAATCCTTCGTGGTGGTGGAACCCGCTCAGCTACGTCACCGACGAGGTGAAAGCGGCCAAGCTGGCCGATCACTTCGCCTCAGGCTCGCGCGACCCCGGAGCCAAGACGGATGCCTACTTCGATCCCGCGGGGCAGGATCTCCTTGCGGGGCTCCTGCTCGCCGCGGCGCTCGATGGTCGACCGATTACCGACGTCTACGCCTGGCTGACGCGCCCCACGGAAGACGAGGCGGTGTCGATCTTGAAGCGGCACGGCTACAAGCTCACCGCTGACCAGGTGCGCGGTGTCATCACCGCCCCCGAGAAGCAGCGTGGCGGCATCTACGGCACGGCGCAGCAAATGGCGTCGTGCCTCACCAACCGTCAGGTGGCGTCGTGGGTGAACCCGCTGACGCAGACCGACCTTCGCCCTCAGTTCGACCCCGCCGCGTTCGTGCGCGGCGGCGGCACGCTCTACTCGCTGTCCAAGGAAGGCCGCGGCACCGCCGGCCCGCTCGTGACGGCGCTGACCGTGGCCGTCGTGGAGGCCGCGGAGGAAATCGCCGCGGCATCCCCTGGGGGCCGTCTCGCGGTGCCCCTGCTCGGCGTGCTCGACGAGGCGGCGAACGTATGCCGCTGGCGTGAGCTGCCGAACCTCTACAGCCACTACGGCTCGCGCGGCATCGTCCTGATGACCATTCTGCAATCGTGGTCACAGGGCCTCGACGTATGGGGAGAGTCGGGCATGCGCAAGCTGTGGTCGGCCTCCAACGTCAAGGTCTACGGCGGCGGTGTGGCCGAAGAAACTTTCCTCGAATCGCTCTCCAAGCTGATCGGTGACTACGACCGTCAGGCGTCGTCGGTGTCGTCCGGTCGCGGTGGGCGCAGCGTGAACCAGCAGCTCCACCGTGAGCGCATCCTGGACGTCGCGGACCTGTCCGCGATGCCGAAGGGTCGCGCCGTGGTGCTGTCGTCGGGGAACCGCCCGACGCTGATCCGCACGCAGCCGTGGATGACCGGCCCGCACGCCGAGAAGGTGAAGGCGTCGATCGCCGCACATGACCCGGCTGCGCAGGGGACGATCAATGAGGCTCAGGAGTCCGTGCGCGCCGTGGCCCGCGCGGAGAACGATCGAGAGGCCGTCTGATGAGCGACAACTGGGGCGACAACGACGGGATCGAGGCTGAGCCGTTCGACGTCGACGACGAACCGACCGCGGAGCGCGAGGAGCGCGAGCCCGGACGCATGTTCGGACTCGACGTCGCGGAGGTCGTCGAAAGCATGGCGCGGCCGGCGATCGCGCGGACGCTGCAGAAGGCCGTCCGCGACGTCGTAAACGAGGTCGTCGACGCGGAGGTGACGGAACAGCTCGACCCCTCCGTGATCGAGGAGCTGCAAGCGCAAGCGGCCACCGCCGCGCGGCGAGCGGTCGGCGCCGCTCTCGACGAGCTGGACGAGGAGCCGGCCAACGAGGAGCCCGAGCTGTACTTCGGTTCGGTCGACGAGTTCGTGCGGGGTTTCCTGCTCCCCAACTACAAGCGTCGCGTGGACGGTCAGCGTGTCATGTGGGCTGCGGAGTGGTGGAAATACGCCGAAGCCGTCGCGCGTCTCGACGCGCTCTGGCGCGCGTGGGAGCACCTGCGACAGGACGCGCAGACGGGCATGTCTGTGTGGTTCCGTGATCACGCCGAGCACCACATGTCGATCCTGCTCAGCACGGATGGTCCCTTCGCCGCGGCCGGCGAGGGCAAGAACGGTGAGAACGTGAACGACAAGGGCGAGCCGCTGCCGTACGCGCCGCCGCCTGAGGGTCTGTTCCCTGACGTGCGCGAGGTGACAGCGTGAGTGCTGTCGTGAGCCGCCGCGAGTCGTGGGTGCGCTCGTACGCCGCTCCCTTCGCGATCCGTGTCGCTCTCTGGCAGACCGCGTGCGCGATCGCCCTGCTCGTGGCCGCGGGTGTCGTCTCGATGGTGTCGGCCGACGCGATCGCCCACGCCGTCGCCGCCGGCTCGGCGCTCGTCGCCGCCGTGGTGCTGTTGGCCGCGGTGATCGGGGCGATGCCGCACTTTGCGGCGCTGCGGATGCTGCCCCGCCTTCCCGTCCGCGATGGGGGCGGTCCCGCTCGCCCCTCGGCCGCGGTGCGGGCTCGGATGCAGGAACGACGAATCGACGGTGACACGCCCCCTGAGCTGCGCTGAGCGCCAACGAGAGAGGGACCGGGCCTAGGCCGTATTGCTATATCCATTGGAGTGCTGCGGCGAGGTTGAGTCCGGCTGCGTATGAGGTGGCGGTCTTGTCGTAGCGTGACGCGAGTCCTCGCCACTGCTTGATGAAGCTGAAGCATCGTTCGACGACGTTGCGGCCTTTGTAGCGTTGCTGCTGCTCGAGGCCGAAGTTGATCGGTCGACCGGGTCGCTTGCGTCGGTGCGCGATCTGGTCGTCGCGCTCGGGGATCGTGGCCTTGAGCCGTGCTCGCGTAGCCACGCCCGGTTCTTCTTTGACGGGTAGCCCTTGTCCGCGAGCACCCGGTCGGGTCTCGTGCGTGCAGGGCCTCGGCCACGGACGTGGATCTCGTCGAGGGTGTCGGTGAACATGCTGGTGTCTGCGATCTGCCCGCCCGTGAGCACGAATGCCAACGCCCGCGCCTGCCCGTCGCAGACGAGGTGGATCTTCGTCGTCAAACCGCCTCGTGACCGGCCGATCGCGTGGTCAGGAGGTTCCGGCCCGTACTTCTTGTAGTTCGCCGGAGCCCCCCGTGTCGCGGGGCAGGGTCGCGCCGTGCTGGTGGACACGCGCGATCGAGGAGTCCACCGACACGACCCAGTCGATCTCGCCCTGCAAAGACGCCCGCTTCTGCACGTGGGTGAGAAGGTCTTCCCAGACACCGTCGGCCGCCCAGCGACGGAAGTTCTTGTACATCGTGTTCCAGTTCCCGAACCGCTCGGGCAGATCACGCCACGCCGTCCCCGTCCGGAACCGCCACGCGGTCGCCTCGACAACCATGCGCCGAGCGACGGGAGGGCGACCACGCGTCCTCGCCGGCGGAAACACGTCCTTGATCAGCTCCCACGCCTCATCTGTGATGACATCTCGCGACACGCTTCAAGGATCGCCCCGCTCCTGCGGAACAGGATTTAGCAACGCGCCCTAATCCTGGCCACACCGGATACGTCGTGATCGTGGTCACCGCAGCATCGCTATACGTTGGCGCCTTGAGGTGACGTCCTGCTACTTCGGCCTGATTCAGTGAGCGGGGGTACCTGGCACGCCCGTCGTGCTACTTCGTACGATCAGTTCGAATTCCGCCGTACGAGGGATGAGCGGTTCATCGTTTTCGAGGGCGTTGAGGATGAGGGTGGCGGCGAGGTTCCCCTGGGCGGTGGGGTGTTGAGCGATGGTAGTGAGGCCGAAAAATTCGGCGGTGTTGTGGTTGTCGATGCCGATGATGGACAGCTCGTCCGGGACGCGGATGCCGAGGTCGCGGGCGGCGAGGAGGGCGCCGATGGCAATTTCGTCGGAGACGGCGAAGATGGCGGTGGGGCGGTGGTGTCCGAGAAGTTGTTTGGCGGCGTGGTAGCCGGATTGCATGTCGAAGTCGGCGTGGCGGTACAGGGTGGGGTCGGCAGTGAGGCCGGCGTTTGTGAGGGCGGTGGCCCAGCCTTGGTAGCGACGTTCGCTGAGGCGGAAGGTGGCGTCGGGGGTGGTGTCGGCGCCGAGGTGGCCGATGCGGGTGTGGCCGAGGGAGATGAGGTGTTCGGTGGCCATCTGGGCCATGCCAGTGTCGTCGATGCTGATTTCGGTGGCGCCGGTGAGGGTGCTGCCGATCGTGACGATGGGTTTGGCGAGGGTTTGTAGGGTGTGG
>NZ_CAKKMM010000077.1:0-13386 GCF_918698205.1 Microbacterium sp. Bi128
GAGCGAGCTCTTCGACGTCGAGCGGGCGAGCGTGTTCGCGGTCGATGCGGTCGCGCACCCGGCGCAGCCTCGTCAGCTCGTCGAGCCGAGCCGCCGGGATGCTGTGCATGCGGCTATCGTGCCAGATCCGGTCGGGGTGGTCCCGATCGCCCGGGGCGACCGCAACCACGCCACCCTCAGCCGGTGAGTCCGCGACGCTCGAGCAGCGGCTGGATGTCGGCATCCCGACCGCGGAAGTCGCGGTAGGCCGCGAGCGGGTCGCCGGAGCCGCCGACGCCGAGGAGACGCTGGCGGAACCGGTCGCCGTTCTCGCGCGTGAGGCCGCCGTTCTCACGGAACCACTCGACCGTGTCGGCGTCGAGCACCTCGCTCCAGATGTAGGAGTAGTACCCGGCGCTGTACCCGCCCGAGAACACGTGCGCGAAGTACGTCGAGGCGTAGCGCGTGGGCACCGCGGGGTTGTCGAGACCGATGTCGGCGAGGGTCGCCGCTTCGAACGCCGCGACGTCGATCTCACCCGCCGCCTCGTCGACCGACAGACCGTGCCAGGCCTGATCGATCCAGGATGCCGCGAGGTACTCGCTCGTGGCGAAGCCCTGGTTGAACGCCTCCGACGCATGCAGCCGCTCGACGACGTCGGCCGGCAGCGGCTCCCCCGTCTCGTGGTGTCGCGCGTAGTGGGCGAGGATCTCGGGCCAGAAGATCCACATCTCGTTCACCTGGCTCGGGAACTCCACGAAGTCGCGGTGCACCGCCGTGCCGGCGAAGTGCGGGTAGGTGACGGTCGCGAACAGTCCGTGCAGTGCGTGACCGAACTCGTGGAAGAGCGTCGTGACCTCGTCGAGGGTCAAGAGCGTCGGCGTGCCCGGTGCGGGCTTGTTCACGTTGAGGTTGTTGACCACGACCGGGGCGGTGCCGCGCAGGCGCGACTGCGTCACGATCGAGTTCATCCACGCGCCGCCCCGCTTGGAGTCGCGGGTGTACAGGTCGAGCAGGAACAGACCGAGTTCGCTGCCGTCGGCGTTGTGCACCTCGAACACTCGCACGTCGGGGTGGTAGCCCTGGAGGTCGTGGCGCTCGGCGATCCGGATGCCGTAGAGCTGCTCGGCGGCCGAGAACACGCCGTCGCGCAGCACCCGCTCCGCCTCGAACCAGGGCCGCAGCGCCGCACGGTCGAGGTCGTACTGCTCGGCCCGCACCTTCTCGGTGTAGAACGCCCAGTCGTGCGCCTCGATCGCCACGCCATCGGTGTCGGCGATCCGCTGGAGGGCCTCCTGCTCGGCGCGCGCGTTGGCGGCCGCGGGACCGGCGAGGCGGCGGAGCAGATCGCGCGCGGCATCCGGGGACCCGGCGGTCTGGTCGGCGAGCACCGCGGCCGCGTGCGAGGGGTAACCGAGCAGGGCGGCGCGCTCGGCGCGCAGCCGCACGATCTCGCGGAGCGTCGCACGGTTGTCGTTCGCGTTCCCGCGGGTCCCGCGCGCCCGGGAGGCCTCCAGCAGTCGACGACGGGAGTCCCGGTTCGTGAGGGACGCGAGGTACGGGTGCCCGGTGTAGAGCGTGAGCGTCACGACGTAGCGGCCGTCGAGGCCGCGCTCGGTGGCGGCCTGCGCGGCGGCCGACAGCTCGCCCTCGCTCAGTCCGTCGAGCTCGGCGGCGTCGTCGAATACGACGGCGAGGTCGTTGGTGTCGGCGAGCAGGTTCTTCTCGAACGTCGTGGTGAGCGTCGACAGGCGCTGGTTGAGGTCGGTGAGGCGCTGCTTCTGCGCGTCGTCGAGTCCCGCGCCCGCCAGCGACATCTCGCGGTGGCGACGTTCGACGAGATACCGGCTCTCGGCATCCAGGTCGAGGGCGTCCAGGGACTCGTGCACGGCGGTGACGCGCGCGAACAGCGCGGTGTCGAGCTGGATCGCGTCGCCGTGGGCGGACATGAGGGGCGCGAGCTCTTCCTCGATGGCCTGGATCTCGGGTGTGCCGTCGGCCGAGGCGACGGTATAGAACGTGCGAGCGACGCGGTCGAGCATCTCGCCGCTGCGTTCCAGCGCGACGAGGGTGTTCCCGAACGTCGGGGGCTCGATCTGGGCGGTGATCGCATCGACTTCCACGCGCTGCGCGGCGAAGGCCTCGCGGAACGCGGGGAGATAGTGCTCCGGGCGGATGCTGCCGTACGGCGGCAGATCGTAGGGGAGTGGCGTCGGAGCGAGGAGGGGATTGGTCACGGCATCCGTCATCGTTCCAGCGTAGTCACTCCGATATGCAAAGAAGCGTTTGCATAACCTATGTTGCAAAGGTATATTTGCATTCGTGACCAGCCCCGCCGAACCCCGTGACCGCGTTCTCGACGCGGGTGCGCTCCGCGCTCTCGCCCACCCGCTGCGGGCGCAGCTGTTCGACCTGCTGAGCCAGTACGGTCCGCAGACGGCCAGCGGGCTGGCGGCCCTCACCGGGGAGTCCACCGGGGCGACGAGCTACCACTTGCGCGCCCTCGCCCGACAAGACCTCATCCGCGAGGTCGAGGGACGCGGGACCGCGCGCGAACGCTGGTGGGAGCGCCCCGTCGGGATGGTGACGCTGTCGAACCCCGAGCTCTCGCACACCGCCGCGGGTCGTGCGATCCAAGAGGCCGTGCACAGCGAGACCCTCAACATCCGCCAGCAACGACTGCTGCACTTCGCGATCCACGGATGGGAGGAACCCGAGCCGTGGCGCGAGGGCAGCCTCATCTCCACCGCCAGCGCGCGGCTCACCGCGGAGCAGATGACCGAACTCAGCGCCCGGCTGCAGGCGGTCGTCGACGAGACCGTCCAGCGCTATCGCCATCAGGCCGGAGACGGGCTGCGCGTCGTCACGATGCGCGCCGACGTCTTCCCCCTGCCCGCCGAAGGAGGCTCCTCATGACCGCGCTCACCGCGCCGCTCGTGACCGCCACGACCGTCGAGAAACTGCTCCTCACGCTGTCGCGGGTCCTGGCCGATCACGCCCACGCCCGCATGCACGCACGCGTGGCCCGCGCCGACGCCACCGCGCAGCGCGCCGTCCTGCTGGCGAAGACTCGTCGCCCGGTGTTCGAGGCCGAGTCCTACCTCAGAGTGCGCTGACGGAACGACGGAGGGCCGGGATGCGTCATCCCGGCCCTCCGTCGTCGAATCACGCGAACTCGTCGTCGGTGTCGTACCGCACGACGACCTCGCCCGAGGCGTCCTGCGACACGATCACGCCCGTGTCGAGCTCGGCGACGGGGCGCCCCTCGAGGAACGTCAACGTCCACCGCGGAGCCGGCGCGCTCAGTCCGTCGGGGTTCAGCGCCGCTTCGACGGCGGCGATCTGGGCGTGCAGCGCTGCGGGAACGGCCTGGGGCGGCTGCTCGCGAGCGGTCCAACGGGTTCCGAGCTGCATCAGTCCTCCTGGGGTGCGAACACGATGTCGGTGACGGTCGTGGCTTCGGCGTCGGCGAACGCGATCGTCTCGATGCGGCCCACGGCACGCAGGTCGCCCTCGGCGAGGCGCAGGAGCACCGCGTGCGGGCTCGCGATCGTCAGCGAGGTCACCGGCGTCTTCTGCGAGGCCTTGGCCTCGGTCTTGGCGCGACGGATGCCGATGAGCGCTTCACTGACCGCGGTGAGCACGGCCGGGTCGCCCTCGATGCCGAGCGGCGTGGGCCACGCGGCGGTGTGCACCGAGCCCTCTTCGAACCACGACCAGGTCTCTTCGGCCGCGAACGACAGCACGGGGGCGAAGAGGCGGACGAGGGCAGACAGAGCGGTCCGCAGGGCGAGGGCCGCAGACGCCTGACCGGCGTCGGTGCGGTCGTACGCCCGCTCCTTGACCAGCTCGAGGTAGTCGTCGCAGAACGTCCAGAAGAACGACTCGGTGATCTCCAGCGCGCGCGCGTGGTCGTACGCCTCGAAAGCCGCTGTGGCGTCGCGCACCACGGCATCCAGGGTCGCGAGCATCGACGCGTCGAGCGCGTGCGTGACCTCGGCGCCCTCGGGCACCGGGAACGACAGCACGAACTTCGCCGCGTTCAGCAGCTTGATCGCCAAGCGCCGGCCGATCTTGATCTGCGTCGGGTTCTGCGGGTCGAACGCCGCGTCGATTCCCAGACGGCTCGAGGCCGCCCAGTAGCGCACGGCGTCGGAACCGTGCTGCTGCAGGATGTCGGCGGGCGTGACGACGTTGCCCTTGGACTTCGACATCTTCTTGCGGTCGGGGTCGACGATGAAGCCCGAGATCGCGGCATCCGTCCACGGCACCCGACCGTCTTCGAGCGTGCTGCGCAGCATGGTGGAGAAGAGCCAGGTGCGGATGATGTCCTGGCCCTGCGGGCGCAGGTCGAACGGCGCCACGAGGTTCCACAGCTCGTCGTCGCGCTGCCAACCGCCGGCCAGCTGCGGGGTGAGCGACGACGTCGCCCACGTGTCGAGGATGTCGCGCTCGGCGTCGAAGCCGCCCGCGACGCCGCGCTGGTCTTCGGTGTAACCGGGGGGCACGTCGGTCGTCGGGTCGACGGGGAGGGTGGCGAGGTCGGGAGTCAGCACGCGGTCGTAGTCGCGCTCCCCGTTCTCGTCGAGGGCGTACCAGACCGGGATCGGCACGCCGAAGAACCGCTGGCGCGAGACGAGCCAGTCGCCGGTGAGGCCGTTGGTCCAGTTCTCGTAGCGCACGCGCATGAAGTCCGGATGCCACGACATCTCGCGGCCGAGGGCCACGAGGCGCTCGCGGAGCTCGGTGTCGCGGGCGCCGTTGCGGATGTACCACTGGCGCGTCGACACGATCTCGAGCGGGCGGTCGCCCTTCTCGAAGAACTTCACGGGGTGCGTGAAGGGCTTCGGGGCGCCCTCCATCTCGCCGGACTCCTGCAGCAGCTCGACGATGCGCTTCTTGGCGCTGAACACCGTCTTGCCCGCGAGCTCCGCGTACGCCGCCTTCGCGGCATCCGTCTCGATGACGTCGGGAGCGTCGGCGACGATGCGGCCGTCTTTGCCGATGATCGTGCGGTTGGGGAGGTCGAGTTCGCGCCACCAGATGATGTCGGTGACGTCGCCGAACGTACAGATCATGGCGATGCCCGAGCCCTTGTCTTTCTGGGCGAGCGGGTGGGGGAGCACCGGCACCTCGACGTCGAAGAGCGGGGTGCGGACGGTCGTGCCGAAGAGGGGCTGGTAGCGCTCGTCGTCGGGGTTGGCGACGAGGGCCACGCACGCGGCGAGGAGCTCGGGGCGGGTGGTCTCGATGAACACGTCGCCGGAGCCGTCGGTCTTGTGGAAGCCGAGGCGGTGGTACGCGGCGGGCTGGTCGCGGTCCTCGAGCTCGGCCTGCGCGATCGCGGAGCGGAAGTCGACGTCCCACAGGGTCGGGGCGAGCGCCTGGTAGGCCTCGCCGCGCTCGATGTTGCGGAGGAATGCCAGCTGGCTGGTGCGCATCGCGTCGTCGGAGATCGTGCGGTACGTCTGGCTCCAGTCCACGCTGAGCCCGAGGTCGCGCCACAGCGCCTCGAACGCCTTCTCGTCCTCGACGGTGAGCTGCTCGCACAGCTCGATGAAGTTGCGGCGGCTGATGGGAACCTGGTCGGCGGCCTTGCTGCTCTTGTTGTCGCCGCCCGCGAACGGCGGAGTGAAGTCGGCGTCGTAAGGGAGCGACGGGTCGCAGCGCACGCCGTAGTAGTTCTGCACGCGGCGCTCGGTGGGCAGGCCGTTGTCGTCCCAGCCCATGGGGTAGAACACCGTCTTGCCGCGCATGCGCTCGAAGCGCACCTTCACGTCGGTGTGGGTGTAGCTGAAGACGTGCCCGATGTGCAGGCTTCCGGATGCCGTGGGCGGCGGGGTGTCGATGGAGTAGACGCCCTCGCGGCCGACCTCGACGGCGCGGGCACGATCGAAGACGTACGTGCCGCGCTCGGTCCACGCGGCATCCCACTTCTGCTCGAGGCCCTCCAGGGCGGGCTTGTCCGGAATCAGCGACATGGGTACTCCTCGAGCGATATGTGCGGCACCGTGTGTGCGTGCCTGACTGTGGTCGCCTCCAGGATACCGAGTCCGACCCGCGTGCTCGCCCGTTGTTCGGCCGGGCGCGGGCGGTCGGCGGCATTGCGCGCGCGCAAACTCAGCGATGCGCGGTGTATCAGTTCATTTCGGCGTCTGCGCACTGAGCCTGTGCGTATCGCTGAGGTGGCGACCGCCGCTCACGGCTCCTCCCCAGGCCGGATGCCATCCACAGATCGCCGCGCGGACGGTCGAGGCCCCGTCCGAGTGGAGAACATCGTCCTCATGACCGCATCCGCACACGCCGCTGCCGCACGCGTCGCCGCCCTCGGCGGCATCGCCCGCCCCGTCCGGCTGCTCGACGAGGGGCACAGTCGGCGGCGTATCACTCAGGCCATCGAACTCGGCCTGCTCATCCGGGTGCGGCGCGGGTGGGTGGCCGTGCCCGGGGCGGATGCCGACCTCATCGCAGCGGCCCGCCACGGGGTGGTGCTCTCGTGCATCACGGCAGCCGCGAGGGCCGGTCTGTGGGTCGTTCACCGACCCGAGGTGCCCCACGCCGCCTATCCCGGGCGGGGCCGCGTCGTGAACTCGGCCGCGGTGGTGCATTGGCAGCGGCCGATCGTCCCGCGGCATCCGGACGCCCTCGAAGACGGTGTCGAGAACGTGCTGCTCACCGTGGCGGTCTGTCAACCGTATGAAGCGGCACGCGCCGTCTGGGACTCCGCGCTGAACCGGGGCCTCGTCGATCTCGCGGCCCTCCGCCGCCTGCCGTGGACGGGGGCCGCACGACGCCTGGCGGACGAGGCGACGCCGTGGGCCGACTCGGGGCTCGAGACGCTGTTCGTCGTTCGGCTGCGGTGGCTTCATCTTGCTATCCGCGTGCAGGTGTGGATCGTCGATCGTCGGGTGGATGTCTTGATCGGCGACCGCCTGGTGGTGCAGATCGACGGCGGTCACCACGTCGGCGCGCAACGCACCGCCGATATCCAGCACGACGCCGAGCTCCTCCTCCGCGGGTACCACGTCATCCGCGTCGGGTACGAGCAGGTCGTGCACCGATGGCACGAGGTGCAGGAGCGGATCATGCACGCGGTGGCTCAGGGACTCCACCGTGCGTGAGGTCGGTCATAACCTCAGCGATGTGCGCAGGATCAGTCGCACGGCCCGCTGCGGACTGAGCCTGTGCGCATCGCTGAGCGAGTGACGCGCGCCGCGATGGTCGCCGATTTCGAGACCGCGTCCAGGAAGTCGGTAAACTGGGGGCTTACCCCTACGCGATTCCGAGGTCGTTCCATGCCGTCCGTGCTCCTGCGCCGTCTCCTCTCCGTGACCGCCGTCGCGGCCGTGTCCGCCCTGGCCCTCTCGGCCTGCTCGGGAACGGATGCCGGTTCCTCCAGCGACAGCGAGCTGGTGTGGGCCATCGAGGGCGCCAACCTCTCGGCCGGCCACATGGACCCGCAGACCAGTCAGCTCGACGTGTCGGCCATGGTGCAGCGCGCCGCGCTCGATTCGCTCGTGTTCCAGGAGGCCGACGGGTCGTTCACGCCGTGGCTCGCCGAGTCGTGGGATGTCGAGGACAGCGGAGCGACGTACACCTTCCGTCTGCGCCAGGGCGTGACCTTCCACGACGGCACGCCGTTCGACGCCGCCGCGGTGAAGGCGAACTTCGACCGCATCGTCGCCCCCGAGACGGCGTCGGCGCAGGCCGCCGCGATGCTCGGCGGCGACCTCTACGCCGGCACCGACGTCGTCGACGAGAACACCGTCCGCGTGCGTTTCTCGCAGCCCTACGCGCCGTTCCTCCAGGCCGCGAGCACCGCTCTGCTGGGCTTCTACTCGCCGAAGGTGCTCGAGACCTCCGCCGATCAGCTCAAGGCCGGGGGCCCGGACGTCACCGTCGGCACTGGTCCGTACGTGCTCAGCTCGTACACGCCCGATCAGCAGATCGTGTACACCGCGAACGAGGACTACTCCTGGGGTCCCGACGGCGGCGGTGCCCCGCGGGTGAAGACGCTGCGCGTCGAGATCCTCCCCGAGGCGTCCGTGCGCCTCGGCGTGCTCTCCAGCGGCGAGGCCGACGTCGTGACGAACCTGCCGCCGAACCTCGTGTCGCAGATCCCCGCCGACGACACCGTGAACGCGATCGAGTACCCCGGACTGCCCTACTCGCTCTACCTCAACGAGAAGTACGGCGTCTTCGCCGATCAGAAGGTGCGTCAGGCGTTCTCGCGCGCGATCGACGTCGACACCGCCGTGCAGGAGATCTTCTTCGGCCAGTACCCCCGCGCGTGGAGCATCCTCGGCGCGACGACCCCCGGCTACGACGCGAGCCTCGAGGGCTCGTGGCCTTTCGACCCGGCCGCGGCGAACGCGCTGCTCGACGAGGCGGGCTGGACGGGGCGGGATGCCGACGGCATCCGCACCAAGGACGGTCAGCGCCTGACCGCTCGTTGGATCGCCTGGACCCCGGTGCCCGACGACCGCGCCGCCCTCGCGAACGCCCTGCAGTCCGACCTGCGCGCGGTGGGCTTCGACCTGCAGCGCGACGTGCTCGAGCCCGGCGCGTACAACGAGCAGTACGGCCCGAAGACCTTCGACCTCACCGATTGGGGCTTCTCGGGCGTCGACGCCGATCTGCTGCGCAGCCACCTCGCCACCGACGGCTTCCAGAACGCCTCGCAAGTGAGCGACCCGGCCCTCGACGCGCTGCTTGCGCAGGGCGCGGCCACGACCGACCCCGCGGCTCGCGCCGACATCTACGCCCAGGTGCAGCAGTGGAACGCCCAGCACGTCGCGATCGTGCCGCTGTACAGCCCCGCGTTGATCACCGCCGTGCGTCCCGACGTCACCGGCCTCAGCTTCGACCTGTACGGCCGGCCGCTGTTCGCCACGGCGAACCTCGGCTGACCCGGAGAGACGGATGCCGCGTCCCCGCGATCGTGCGCGCGCCGCGCTGGCGCGGGTCGGCGGGATCGCGGCATCCGTCGTTCTCGTGCTGTGGGGTGCCGCGACGCTCGCGTTCCTGGCGTTCCGGATCATCCCGGGCGACGCGGTCGACGTGTTGCTCGGGCCCCAGGCGCAAGTGAGCGAAGCGGTGAAGGACGGCATCCGCGCGGAGCTCGGCTTCGACCGGCCGGTGCTCGAGCAGTACGCGGCGTTCCTCGCACGGCTCGCGCGCGGCGATCTCGGGGAGTCGTACCAGTTGCGCCTGCCGGTGACCGAGGTGATCGGACGCCAGCTCGGATCGACCCTGCAGCTGACGGGTCTCGCGCTCGTCATCGCGATCGTGCTGGCGTTGGTGTCGGTGCTGCTCGTGCGCGGCCGGACCGCGCGAGCGGTGGCCGGCGGTGTCGAACTCGTCGTGCTGTCGTCCCCCGTCTTCTGGACGGGCCTGCTCCTGCTGTCGGTGTTCTCGTTCCAACTGGGGTGGTTCCCGGTGTCGGGGGCGCGCGATCCGGCCGCCGTCGTGCTTCCGGCGATCACCCTCGCCCTCCCCGTCGCCGCCCTTCTGTCGCAAGTCCTCCGCGACGGCGTCGAGACCGCCGAACGAGAGCCGTTCCTGCTGACCGTCCGCGCCCGCGGAGCCTCCCCGCTGCGGGAGAGCACCCACCACACGCTGCGCCACGCCTCCGTCGGCGGGGTCACCCTGGCCGCCTACCTCGTCGGGTCTCTTCTCGGCGGGGCGGTGCTCGTGGAGACCGTCTTCGCCCGTCCCGGCATCGGCCGGGTCACCCTGACCGCGATCACCGACCGCGATCTGCCGGTCGTTACGGGCGTCATCCTGTTGAGCGCCCTCGTCTTCGTCGTCGTCAACACGATCGCCGACCTCGTCGTGCCGCTGCTGGACCCGCGGCTCGCTCGCGCGACCCCCGCGCTCGGCCCCCGGACCGAGGTGCCCGCGTGAGCACCGAGATCCGCTCGACGCCCGTCCGGCGTCACTCCGCTCCGGGCGCCGCGCGACGGGTCGCGCTGATCGCCGCCGCCGTAGTGCTGCTCGCCCTCGGCCTCGCGGCGCTCGCGCCGGGCGTGCTCGCGACCCACGACCCGCTCCTCACCGACGTCCGTCAAGCGCTGCAGGCTCCGAGCGCGCAGCACTGGTTCGGCACCGACCAGAGCGGACGCGACGTGTACTCGCGCGTCGTGTTCGGCGCCGGGCGCTCGATCGGCATCGGGCTGCTCGCCACCGGACTCGCCCTCGTCGTGGGGGTCGCGATCGGTTCGCTCGCCGCGGTCGCGCCGCGCCCCGTGGATGCCGCCGCGATGCGGGTGATCGACATCCTGCTGGCGTTCCCCGAGTTCTTGCTCGCCCTTTTGGTGGTCGCCGTCCTCGGGCCCGGGGCGGCGAACGTCGCGGTCGCCGTCACCCTCGCGGCGCTGCCCGTGTACGTCCGGCTCGCCCGGGCCCGCACGCGCGCGCTCTCGTCGACCGAGTACGCCGAGGCCGCCCGGATCGTCGGCGTGCCCCGGCCCGTGGTGCACGTGACGCACGTGCTCCCCGGGGTCGTGGCATCCGCGAGCGTGCTGGCGACGATCGGCATCGGCACCAGCATCCTCGCGGCCGCCGGACTGAGTTTCCTCGGACTCGGGCCGACCGAGCCGACGCCCGAGTGGGGGCTCATGCTCTCGTCGGGCCGCAACCTCCTCGTCCAGGCGCCGTGGGTCGCGGTCTTCCCGGGGCTGGCCATCACGGTCACCGTGGTCGCGGTCAGCATCGTCGGTCGGACCCTCCGTGCACGGTCCGAGGAGCGTGGAGCATGAGCGGCATCCGAGTTCGCGACCTGCGCATCGCGGGAACGGACGGTGACATCGTGCGCGGACTGGACCTCGACGTCGCGGCGGGGGAGTGCGTGGCGCTCGTCGGCGAGTCCGGCACGGGCAAGTCGCTCACCGCCCGGTCGCTCCTCGGTCTGCTGCCCCGGGGGCTCACCGCCGCCGCCGAGACGATGGAGATCGACGGCGTCGACGTACGTGGCTTCGGCGAGCGGCAGTGGCGTGCGCTGCGCGGGCGCCGCGTCGCGCTCGTGTCCCAGGATGCGCTCGTCTCCCTCGACCCGCTCCGGCGGATCGGTGCCGAGGTGGCCGAACCTCTCCGCATCCACGAGCCCTCGGTGCGCGGAGCGGCCCTGCGTGACCGTGTCCGGGACGCTCTCACGCGGGTCGCCCTTCCCGAACCCGACCTCCGCGCGCGGCAGTATCCGCACGAGTTGTCGGGCGGTCTCCGCCAGCGCGCCCTCATCGCCTCGGCGGTCGCCGCGCGCCCGGCCGTGCTGATCGCCGACGAACCGACGACGGCCCTGGATGCCACGGTGCAGGCGCGCGTGCTCGACCTGCTGCGTTCCGTCGCCGACGAAGGTGTCGCGGTCGTCCTCATCACCCACGACCTGGCCGCCGTCCGTCGCATCGCCGACCGCGTCGTCATCCTGCACGAGGGCGCCGTCGTCGAGACCGGACCGACGGCCGCGGTGATGGCCGCACCACGCGACCCGCACACCCGCACCCTCGTCGCCGCGGCCTCTGCGGCGCCGTTGCGTCGCGCGCCGCGGACCGATGCTCCGCTGCTGAGCGCCGAAGGTCTGACCAAGCGGTTCGGCGACCGTGTCGCCGTCGACGGCGTCTCGTTCGAGGTGCGTCGAGGGCGCACACTCGCGGTCGTGGGGGAGTCCGGGTCGGGCAAGACGACCCTCGCCCGCATGATCGTGGGCGTCGCCGAGGCCGACGCCGGCACTCTGCGCGTCGACGGCCGGGCGTGGTCGCCGCGCGTCGCGCGGGGCGCTGCCCGACGCCGGATACAACTCGTGCAGCAGAACCCCTGGGGCGCCCTCGACCCGCGCTGGAGCGTCGGGCGGACGCTCCGCGAAGCCGTGACCGTCACCGGCGCGACTCGTTCCCAGCGCCGTGCTCTCGTCACCGATCTGCTCCGCGAGGTCGGGCTCTCGCCGGCCTTCACCACCCGGCGACCGGCGCAACTGTCGGGCGGACAACGGCAGCGGGTCGCGATCGCCCGAGCCCTCGCGGTCGGTCCAGAGCTGCTGGTGCTCGACGAGCCCGTGTCGGCCCTGGATGCCACCGTGCGCGCGCGCATCCTCGACCGGCTCCTCGACCTCCAGCGTGAGCGCGACCTCGCGATGGTGTTCGTCACCCACGACCTCGACGTGGTGCGGGGCATCGCCGACGATGTCCTCGTGATGCAGGACGGCCGGGTCGTGGAGGCAGGGCCCGTGGCGCGCATCTTCGCCGAGCCGCGCCATCCGTTCACGAGAGAGCTGCTCGACGCCGCGGCATCCGCGCCCGCCGGTCCCGGCGCGACGGCGTAGACTGGGTGCATCAGCACCGATCCGGCCATCACCGGGGAGCTCTCGGAAGAACCGGGTCACGGCCCGCAGTAGAACCGAGCGGGGCAGGCCCGTCACAGCCGCAGTGAGAGAGGCGCACACCCCGGTGGGCGCAATGCGGGGTGGTACCGCGGTCCGAACGGATCGTCCTCGCAGGTGGATCGCGACCTGCGGAGAGACATGACCTACCCACGCCCCTCATCCTTCGGACCGGCGGCCGATGCCGCGGCCTCCGTCGTCCCCAGCCCCCGGTTCCCCGAGATCGAGAGCGACACGCTCGCGTTCTGGGACGCCGACGACACCTTCCGCGCCTCGATCGCACAGCGCGACGGCGGCGAGGAGTGGGTGTTCTACGACGGCCCGCCGTTCGCGAACGGCCTGCCCCACTACGGGCACCTCCTCACCGGCTACGCCAAGGACGTCTTCCCGCGCTTCCAGACGATGCGCGGCAAGAAGGTCGATCGCGTCTTCGGGTGGGACACGCACGGCCTGCCCGCCGAGCTCGAGGCCATGAAGCAGCTCGGGATCACCGAGAAGGACGAGATCGAGCGCATGGGCGTCGCCGTCTTCAACGGCAAGGCGCGCGAGTCGGTGCTCGAGTACACGCGGGACTGGCAGGACTACGTCACGCGCCAGGCGCGCTGGGTCGACTTCGAGCGCGGCTACAAGACGCTCGACACGACGTACATGGAGAGCGTCCTCTGGGCGTTCAAGACCCTGCACGACGAGGGCCTGGCGTACGAGGGCTACCGCGTCCTGCCCTACTGCTGGCGCGACGAGACACCGCTGTCCAGCCACGAGCTGCGCATGGACGACGACGTCTACAAGATGCGCCAGGACCCCTCGGTCACCGTCACGTTCCCGCTCGTCGGCGCCAAGGCCGAGGCGCTCGGCCTCACCGGTGTGCGGGCGCTCGCGTGGACGACGACGCCGTGGACCCTGCCGACGAACCTCGCGCTCGCGGTGGGTCCCGGCATCCGGTACGCCGTGATCGAGGGCGGACCTCACGGTGCCGCCGACGTGCACCGCGCGCCCGACGGCACGCCCGACGAGGCGATCGAGGCCACCGCGCA
>NZ_CAKKMM010000078.1:0-13315 GCF_918698205.1 Microbacterium sp. Bi128
GGCTCGGGAAGATCGAGCCGCACTCTGAGTGTATTGCGAGGCTTCGGGCCGCGATCCTTCGTCGACTTGCGCGCCCGCAGCGCGTCGGCGATGACCCCGGCCCGCAGGGCCTCGGCGACGGCGCGTCCCTGGGCGTAGTCGAAACGCACCAGCGCGCGCGAGGTCGGCGCATCGGGTGCCGTCGAGGTGTCGACGGGGCCGAGGACGGCGAGGGCGTCCAGATCGGGCACGCTCTCGCGCAGTTCGGCCAGCAGCGTGTCGACACTCCGGGCGTGTCCCTCGACGCTCGCGACCCGCACCGCCGGGGGCATGCGCAGCGGCGCGCGGTCGGCCAGCTCGGCGCGCGCGTATGCCGGCTGCGTCCACGTCGCGAGCGCCCGCGCCACCGGACCCGCCACGCCGACGAGGTGCACGGGCGCGCCGGGAGCGGCGAGAGCGGCCGCGTTCGACCACCAGCGTAGGCAGTGCTCGCCGACGCGGAGCGCCTCGTTCTGCAGCATGCGGTCGCCGTCGAGCAGGATCACGGCGCGGTAGCCCCCGCGCGCGAGCGGCTCGGCCCCGCGCGTGGCGATCACCAGGGCCGGGGTGGCATCCACCTCGGCCACGGGGTGGGCGCCGTCGGCGATGATGACGCGCGTGTTCGGGAACGCCCGGCCCAGCTCATCGGCGGTTCGCTCGCTGCCCGACGACGACATGCGCAGCTTCACCGAGCCACAGTGACCGCACGTCCAGGCGTGGGCGCTGCGCCCACACCACGTGCACACGGGCACCGCGCCCGGACGCGCCGCCCGGAGGGGGCCCGCACAGTGAGCACACCTTGCCGGACGACGGCAGTCCGCGCACACGAGCGATGGGGCGTACCCCGGGCGGGCGACCTGCACGAGCACCGGACCCTGGGCCAACGCTTCTCGTGCCGCGGCGAACGCCGACGACGGCACGCGGGCCGTGCGCTGCTCCCCCTCGCGCGTCGCACTGAGCACCACGCGCGGACTGACCCGCCGCTTCAGCGCCGCCTCGCGCACGTACCCGACCTCGACCAGACGCTGCACGTCGGTCGTGCGGGTGTGCCCGGCGAAGACGAGCGCGGATCCCTCCAGCTCTTGCCGCACGAGCGCGGCATCCCGTGCATGCACTCCGGGGGCCAGGGGCTCCGACAGCAGCGAATCGCCGTCGTCCCACAGCGCCACCAGGCCGGTCTCGTGGGCAGGGGCGTACACCGCCGACCGCCGTCCCACGACGATCACGGGTACGGGCGCCAGGGTGCGCAAGAACTGGGCGTACCGCGCCGGGCCCGACTGGTCCGCGTCGTCGCGCACGATCGCCTCGGGCGGCACCAGATCGGCCAGCGCCGCCATGAGCTGCGCCTGGTCGCGGTAGTCGGGCACGACGAGCACCGCGCTCCTCCCCCGCGCGAGCGTGCGCACCGCCGCAGCCGCGAGCAGATCGGCCCAGGCCCCCCGGGGCAGATCGCCCGAGGGATGCGGAGGAGCGTCGACGGCGACGCGCTCGCCGCCGTCGAGGGCGTCGATCAGACCCGCGTAGGGCGTCAGCAGCGACTCGGCGCGCGCGAGCGACGCGGGCGGCACGACGGGAACCGTGGGTGCGGGCGCGGCCAGCCACGCCTTCTCGGCGCGCACCATCCGCTTGGGCACGGCCAGGCGCAGGATGTCGCTCACCGACCCCGCGGCGCGATCCGCGACCCGGCGGGCGAGCGTGTACAGCCGCTCCGGCAGCACCGCCATCGGCGAGACGACCGCCTCCACCGACGACAGCGGGCGCTCACTGCCGTCGTCGGGGACGACCTCGACCACGAAGGCATCCATCATCCGACCCGCCGAGCGCAGCGGGACCTTGACGCGCACGCCCGGGGCCACTTCGCTCACGAGCGGGTGCGGAACGGCGTAGTCGAACAGCCGATCCAGCTGCGGCACCGGCGAATCCAGCTGCACCCGCGCCACGCGCCGGGCGCTCACGTGCGCCGCCGGGGCACGGCGTCACCGCCGCGGTGACGCGGCCGGAGGGATGCCAGGAGTGCGGCCCTGCGGTGCACGCCCGGCGCGGGCGCCCCCACGTCAGAGACCGGCGGCGGTGCGCAGCTCGTCGACGCGGTCGGTGCGCTCCCACGTGAAGTCGGGCAGCTCGCGACCGAAGTGGCCGTACGCCGCGGTCTGCGCGTAGATCGGGCGCAGCAGGTCGAGCTGGTCGATGATCGCCTTCGGGCGGAGGTCGAACACGTCGCGGATCGCCGAGACGATGACGTCGTCGTCCACGTGTGCGGTGCCGAAGGACTCCACGTACAGACCCACCGGGTTCGCCTTGCCGATCGCATAGGCCACCTGCACCTCGAGACGATCCGCCAGGCCCGCCGCGACGGCGTTCTTCGCGACCCAGCGCATCGCGTACGCCGCCGAGCGGTCGACCTTGGACGGGTCCTTGCCGCTGAAGGCGCCGCCGCCGTGGCGCGACGCCCCGCCGTAGGTGTCGATGATGATCTTGCGGCCGGTCAGTCCCGCGTCGCCCTTCGGGCCGCCGATGACGAAGGGGCCGGCCGGGTTGATGTAGTACTGCACGTCGGGCAGGTCGAGGCCGGTGTCGCGCAGCACGGGGTCGATGACCTCGGCCTGCACGAGAGCGCGGAGCTCTTCCTGCGAGATGTCGGGGTGGTGCTGCGTCGAGAGGACGACGGAGTCGACCGTGCGGGGCGTGTGCCCGTCGTAGCCGAGCGTCACCTGGGTCTTGCCGTCGGGGCGCAGGAACGGCAGCGTGCCGTCGCGGCGGACCGTCGCGAGGCGCTCGGCGATGCGGTGCGCCGTCCACGCGGCCATCGGCATGAGCTGCGGCGTCTCGGTCGTGGCGAAACCGAACATGATGCCCTGGTCGCCCGCCCCCTGCAGATCGCGGGGGTCGATCGAGCCGCGTTCGCGCTGCTCGAACGCCTTGTTGACGCCGGCGGCGATGTCAGAGGACTGCGCGCCGATCGACACGCTGACGCCGCACGACTCCCCGTCGAATCCCGTCTCGCTCGAGTTGTAGCCGATGCGGTTCACGACGTCGCGCACGATCGCGGGGATCTCGACGTAAGCGCTAGTCGAGACCTCACCGGCGACATGGACGAGGCCCGTCGTCACGAGCGTCTCGACGGCGACGCGCCCCGTCGGATCCTCGGAGATGATCGCGTCCAGGATGCTGTCGGAGATCTGGTCGCAGATCTTGTCGGGATGTCCTTCGGTGACGGACTCGGACGTGAACAGGCGCAGGTCGGTCAAGGCATCTCCCGGGAAGGGTGGTCTGGGGACGGGCACAAGTATGCCCCGGACGGCGGACAGCCGCCCGGGGCATCGTCACATCTGTGAACGGATCACTCGGCGGCGCGAAGGCGCAGCTTGTCCTCGTGGATCTCGTGCAGAGCGATCGTGAGCGGCTTGTCCTCGACGGTGGAGTCGACGAGCGGCCCCACGTTGTCGAAGAGGTTGCCCTCGTGCAGATCGGAGTAGTAGTCGTTGATCTGACGCGCACGCTTGGACGCGTAGATCACGAGCTGGTACTTCGAGTCGACCTTGTCGAGCAGTGCGTCGATGGGCGGGTCGATGATGCCCTTGTCGCGTCCGGCCATGGGGAACCTCCTGGTTCGGCGGGATGAGGTGGATGCGGCGCTCCCGGCGCCGAAGCATCCTCGTATTCTATCCGACGTCGGGGCGTCGTGCGGCGAGGGCCACGACCTCGGCCGCCGCGCGGGCGACCTCGTCGTTCACGACCCGGTAGTCGAACTCGTTCTGCGCCGCCAATTCGGTGCGGGCGGTGCGCAGACGGCGCGCGCGTTCCTCGGCATCCTCGGTGCCGCGACCGACGAGACGCTGGACCAGTTCGTCCCAGCTCGGGGGCAGCAGGAACACCAGCGTCGCCGAGGGGTCGGCCGCGCGCACCTGCCGGGCGCCCTGCAGATCGATCTCCAGCAGCGCGGTGCCGCCGGCGGCCAGGACGCGGTCGATCGGCTCGCGGGGCGTGCCGTAGCGGTGCCTGTTGTGGACCGTGGCCCACTCCAGCAGCTCCCCCGCCGCGACGAGACGGTCGAACTCGGCGTCGTCGACGAAGTAATAGTGCTCTCCATCGACCTCGCCGGGCCGCGGGGCGCGTGTCGTCGCCGAGACCGACAGGTGGATCTCGGGGAAGTGCTCCTTGATGTGCGCGGCGACCGTCCCCTTGCCGACGGCCGTCGGGCCGGCGAGCACGACGAGACGGCTGCGCCCCTCGCGCGGACCCGGTTCGGGCCACCGGGCGTCGAGGAACGCCTGCAGCGCGTCGCGCTGGCGGGAGCCCAGACCCCCCAGGCGCTTGACGGGCGAGATGCCGAGCGAGGCGAGGATGCGGTCGCGCTTGCTCTCGCCGATCGCGGGGATCGCCGTGAGGAACTCGGTCACGCGCATCGCCCCGGCCGCCGACAGCGGATCGGCGAGGCCGCGCCGCAGCAGCTCCTGCGGCGTGATGACACGGGTCGAGACGTCGCGCTTGAGAGCCGCACGCTCTCGGCGCGCAGCGACCGCGCGGCGCGAGGCGGCGGCGCGGTCGACCTCGGGAGGACGACGGGAATCAGCCATTCAGGGCCTCCCGGTACAGGTCGGCGCGCGCCGTGATCCGCTCGGCGAGGCGCGCCGGCCCCACGGCGAGGACGCTGCGGCTCTCGTTCGCCACCACAGCCTTCGACACGTACCCGAACAAGTGACCGAGATCGGCGGGATCGGCACCCTGCGCGCCGAAACCGGGCGCGAGGATCGGCATCCCCGCGAGGGTGATGTCGCCGAGGCCGAAGGCCGCGCGGTCCACGGTCGCGCCGACGACGACGCCGATCGAGCCCAGGGCGCCCGGCTGCCCGAGGTTCGCCTCGTTCACGTCGTGCGCGACGCGGGCGGCGACCCGTTCGTGGTCGCCGACGGCCAGGGCATCCTCGACCACGGCGCTCTGGACCGCACGGGCCTCGGGGTTGCTCGTGGCCGTGAGGACGAACGCGCCCTTCCGCGCGCGGAGCGCGGCGGCCAGCGTCGCGCGCAGCGAGTCGGGGCCGAGATAGGGCGTGAGGGTCACGGCATCCGCTTCGAGGGGCGAACCGGGCTCGAGCCACGCCGCGGCGTAGCCCTCCATGGTCGTGCCGATGTCGCCGCGCTTGGCGTCGGCGATGACGAGGAGGCCCGCCGCGCGGGCGGCGGCCATCACGTCCTCGAGGGCGGTGAAGCCTGTCGAACCGTAGCGCTCGTAGAACGCCACTTGCGGCTTGACCACACCGACGCGGCCGGCGGCGGCCTCGACCACGCGCAGGCCGAATTCGCGCGCGCCGTCGGCGGTGGCATCCAGCCCCCACGCCGACAGCAGCGCGGCGTGGGGGTCGATGCCGACGCACAGGGCGCCGTGGGTCTCGAGGGCAGCGGCCAGTCGCTGGCCGAACGTCTCGCTCACAAGCGACCCGCGCGGTCCACGGCGTACTCCTGCAGGCTGCGCACGGCGAAGCCGTCCTTCATCGCGCCGAGGGCGCTCACGGCCGCACCGAGCACCGCCATCGTGGTGAACAGCGCCTTGTCGGCGGCCACGGCCGCGGCGCGGATCTCGTAGCCGTCGGCTCGCGCGGTGCCGCCGCTCGGGGTGTTGACGATCATGTCGATCTCGCCCGCGTTGATCAGATCGACCACGTTGCGCTGGCCGGAGCCCTGCGTCTCGGAGTACTTCTCGACGACCTGGACCCGGATGCCGTTGCGGGCGAGGATCTCGGCCGTGCCCTCGGTCGCCATGAGCTCGAAGCCGAGCTCCTGCAGCCGGTGGGCGGGGAGGATCACGGCGCGCTTGTCGGCGTCGGCCACCGAGATGAACACGGTGCCCGAGGTCGGCATGCCGCCGTACGCGGCCTCCTGCGACTTCGCGAACGCGGTCGGGAAGTCGCGGTCGATGCCCATGACCTCACCGGTCGAGCGCATCTCGGGCCCGAGCACGGAGTCGACGGTGTGACCGTCGGCGGTGCGGAAGCGCTTGAACGGCAGCACGGCCTCCTTCACGGCGACGGGGGCGTCCAGCGGTACGCGTGAGCCGTCGCTCTCGGGCAGCATGCCCTCGGCGATGAGCTCGGCGACGGTGGATCCGGCCATGATGCGGCTGGCGGCCTTCGCGAGCGGGATGCCGAGCGCCTTCGACACGAACGGCACGGTGCGGCTTGCGCGGGGGTTCGCCTCGATGACGTAGAGCACGCCGGCCGAGATCGCGAACTGCACGTTCAGCAGACCCCGGACGCCCACGCCCTTGGCGATGGCGAGCGTCGCCTCGCGGACGCGGTCGACCTCGGTGCGGCCGAGGCTCACCGGCGGCAGGGTGCACGACGAGTCGCCGGAGTGGATGCCGGCCTCTTCGAGGTGCTCCATGACGCCGCCGATGTAGAGGTCCGTGCCGTCGTACAGCGCGTCGACGTCGAGTTCGATGGCGTCGTCGAGGAAGCGGTCGACTAGCAGCGGAAGCCCGGGGCCGATGATCGCCTGGTCGGCCACGCGGACGAAGTAGTCGCGCAGCGCGTCGGTCGAGTAGACGATCTCCATGCCGCGGCCGCCGAGCACGAAGCTCGGGCGCACGAGCACCGGGTAGCCGATCTCTTCGGCCACCGTCACCGCGCCCTCGACGTCGATCGCGGTGCCGCTGCGCGGGGCGACGAGTCCGGCCTCGTCGAGCAGGCGCGAGAACAGCTCGCGCTCCTCGGCGAGGTCGATCGCCTCGGGGCTGGTGCCGAGGATCGTGTAGCCCGCGGCCTCGATGCCCTTGGCCAGGCCGAGCGGCGTCTGGCCGCCGAGCTGGCAGACGACGCCGAGGATCGTCCCGGACTGGCTCTCGGCGTGCAGCACCTCGAGGACGTCCTCGAGGGTCAGCGGCTCGAAGTAGAGGCGGTCGCTCGTGTCGTAGTCGGTCGACACGGTCTCGGGGTTGCAGTTGACCATGACGGTCTCGTAGCCCGCGTCCGACAGCGCGAACGAGGCGTGCACGCACGAGTAGTCGAACTCGACGCCCTGCCCGATGCGGTTCGGGCCCGAGCCGATGATGACGACCTTCGTGCGGTCCGACGGCGTGACCTCGGTCTCCCAGTCGTAGCTGGAGTAGTGGTACGGCGTCAGGGCCGGGAACTCCCCCGCGCACGTGTCCACCGTCTTGTAGACGGGGCGCACGTCGAGGGCGTACCGGATGCCGCGCACCTCGGCCTCGTCGAGCCCGCGGATCTCGGCGATCTGCGCGTCGCTGAAACCGTGCTCCTTCGCGAGGCGCAAGGTTTCGGCATCCAGCTCTCCGGCCTCCCGGATCATCTCGGCGACCTCGTTGATGAGGACGATCTGGTCGATGAACCACGGGTCGATCGCGGTGGCGTCGAACGCCTGCTCGGGCGTCGCGCCGAAGCGCAGCGCCTGCTGCAGCACGACGATGCGTCCGTCGGTCGGCGTCTTCGAGATCTCGAGGAGCTCGTCGACCGAGCGCGACTCGTCGCCCCAGTGGAAGCTCGATCCGCGCTTCTCGAGCGAGCGCAGCGCCTTCTGCAGAGCGGTCGAGTAGTTGCGGCCGATCGCCATGGCCTCGCCCACCGACTTCATGGTGGTCGTCAGCGTCGTGTCGGCCGCGGGGAACTTCTCGAAGTTGAACCGCGGGACCTTCACCACGACGTAGTCGAGCGTGGGCTCGAAGCTCGCCGGGGTGACCTTGGTGATGTCGTTCGGGATCTCGTCGAGGCGGTAGCCGATCGCGAGCTTCGCGGCGATCTTGGCGATCGGGAAGCCCGTCGCCTTCGACGCCAGCGCCGAGGAGCGCGAGACGCGGGGGTTCATCTCGATGACGATGATGCGCCCGGACTTCGGGTCGACCGCGAACTGGATGTTGCAGCCGCCGGTGTCCACGCCCACGGCACGGATGATGTCGATTCCGATGTCGCGCAGCTTCTGGTACTCGCGGTCGGTGAGCGTCAGCGCGGGGGCCACGGTGATCGAGTCGCCGGTGTGCACACCCACGGGGTCGACGTTCTCGATCGAGCAGACGACCACTGTGTTGTCGGCGGTGTCGCGCATGAGCTCGAGCTCGTATTCCTTCCACCCGAGGATCGACTCCTCGAGCAGCACCTCGCTCGTCGGCGAGTCGTGCAGACCCGCGCCGCCGATGCGACGGAGGTCGGCCTCGTCGTACGCGAAGCCCGAACCGAGCCCGCCCATCGTGAACGAGGGACGCACGACGAGCGGGTAGCCCAGCTTTTCGGCGCCGGCGATGAGTTCGTCCATCGAGTGGCAGATCACGGATGCCGCGACGTCGGCGCCCGCCTCGATCACGAGCTCCTTGAAGATCTGGCGGTCCTCGCCCTTGTTGATCGCCTCGAAGTCGGCGCCGATGAGCTCGACGTCGTACTTCTCGAGGATGCCGCGCTTGTGCAGCTGGATCGCCGCGTTCAGGGCCGTCTGACCGCCGAGCGTGGGGAGGATGGCATCCGGCTTCTCTTTCGCGATGATCGTCTCGATCACCTCGGGGGTGATCGGCTCGATGTAGGTCGCGTCGGCGAAGTCGGGGTCGGTCATGATCGTCGCCGGGTTGGAGTTGACGAGGATGACGCGCACCCCCTCTTCGCGGAGGACGCGGCACGCCTGGGTGCCGGAGTAGTCGAACTCGCAGGCCTGACCGATGACGATCGGGCCGGAGCCGATGACGAGGACGGAGTGGATGTCGTCGCGCTTAGGCATTCTTCTTCGTCTCCTGGGTCGCGAGCACCATGTCGCGGAAGCGGTCGAACAGGTAGTTGGCGTCGTGCGGCCCGGAGGCGGCCTCGGGGTGGTACTGCACGCTGAACGCCGGGATGTCGAGGGCGCGGAGGCCCTCGACCACGTTGTCGTTGAGACCGATGTGGCTCACCTCGACGCGGCCGTAGCCGTGCGGGCTGTCCACGACCTGGTCCAGCGGCGCCTCGACCGCGAAGCCGTGGTTCTGCGAGGTGATCTCGACGCGGCCCGTGGTCTTGTCGAGCACGGGCTGGTTGATGCCGCGGTGACCGAAGGGCAGCTTGTACGTGCCGAACCCGAGGGCGCGGCCCAGCAGCTGGTTGCCGAAGCAGATGCCGAAGAAGGGCAGGCCGTCGTCGAGGACGGCGCGCAGGAGCTCGACGTGCTGGTCGCTCGCCGAGGGGTCACCGGGACCGTTGGAGTAGAACGCGGCGACCGGCTCGATCGCGCGGATCTCGTCGATCGTGGCGGACTGCGGGAACACGTGCACGTCGAACCCGCGCGCGGCGAGGTTGTCGATCGTGGACTGCTTGACGCCGAGGTCGAGAACGGCGAGGTTGCCGACGCGCTCCGCCGTCGCCGGGGTCACCTCGACCTCGGTCACCGAGACCTCGGCGGAGAGATTGCGACCGGCCATGCCGGGGGCCGCGAGCACGCGGCGCAGCTGCTCGTCGGCGTCGAGGCCGGCGGCCTCGCCCGAGAACACGCCGCCGCGCATGCTGCCCGACGAGCGGATCCGGCGCGTGACGGCGCGGGTGTCGAGGCCCGAGATGCCGACGATGCCGTCTTCGACGAGCGCGTCGTCGAGCGAACGGTCGGCGCGCCAGTTCGACACGACGCGCGAAGGGTCGCGGACGACGTAACCGGCGACCCAGATGCGGCGGGACTCGGGGTCTTCGGCGTTGACACCGGTGTTGCCGATGTGGGGTGCCGTCTGCAGCACGATCTGTCCGGCGTAGGACGGGTCGGTGAGGGTCTCCTGGTAGCCGGTCATACCGGTGGCGAAGACGACCTCGCCGAAGGTCTCACCGCGGGCGCCGTACGCGCGGCCGGGGTAGCGGGTGCCGTCTTCCAGCACCAGGACGGCGGGCTCGCGCGAGATGCGCGGAGGGGAGATCAGGGCGGTCATGCGTCGCTTCCTGTCGTCGTGAGGGGACGGATGGCGTCGGCGAGGGATCGGGCCGAGGCATCCTGGGGTCGGAGGTAGGTGTCGACGATCGTGTCGTCGTCGATGCGCCAACTGACGCGCGTCAGGCCGTCGCGCTCGACCACGCGGTCGATGGCGACCGTGGCGAGAGCTGCGTCGACGAGGCGGTCGCGGGTGAGCGCGATGCGGGGCTGGCCCGGCAGGTCGAGGGCGATCCCGGCCGAAGTGACCGTGACGTCCACGCGGGAGCGGAAGCCGAGGCCGCGGATGGCCAGACGCTCCAGGGGCTCGCCGTGACGCGTGGTCGCGACGTACAGGCCCGGGAACACGCCCGTCTCCACGGCACCCTCGGGAAGCTCTCCCACCGGGGCGGTGTAGCGCGCATCGCGCCGCGTTCGTCGGATCCAGGCCCACGCGAGGAGCGCCAGCAGCACGACGGCGACGCCGGCCATGACCAGCAGCGCGCCTTCGCGGGTCACGCGAGCACCCCGGGTGCCGGCAGCACCGCGCCGTCGATGACGGTCGGGATGCCGGCGCGCACGGTCCAGCGCACCTCGCCGGGGAGCTCTCGGCCGAGGTACGGCGAGTTCTTGCTGCGGCCGCGCAGGTCGCCGAGGCCGAACTCGCGCGACGGGCGCGGGTCGTACAGCGTGAAGCTCGCGGGCTGCCCCTCGATCAGCGGCGTGCCGTGCCCGTCGAGGCGGCCGATGCGCGCGGGGGTCCGTGACATCACGCGGGCGACGTCGGCCCAGTCGAGCAGACCGGTCTCGACCATCGCGGAGTGCACGACGCGGAGGGCGCTCTCGAGCCCCACCATGCCGTTGGCGGCGGCGGCCCACTCGCAGGACTTCGCCTCGGCGGGGTGCGGGGCGTGGTCGGTCGCGACGATATCGATCGTGCCGTCGGCCAGACCCTCGCGGACGGCGAGGACGTCCTCTTCGCGGCGCAGCGGCGGGTTCACCTTGAAGCGGGCGTCGTAGTCGCGCACGAGCTCGTCGGTCAGCAGCAAGTGGTGCGGGGTCACCTCGGCGGTGACGTTCACGCCGCGCTTCTTGGCCCAACGGATGATGTCGACCGATCCGGCGGTGGAGAGGTGGCAGACGTGCAGCCGCGAGCCCACGTGCTCGGCCAGCAGCACGTCCCGCGCGATGATCGACTCCTCGGCGACGGCGGGCCAACCGGCCAGACCCAGCTCGGCCGAGACCGCGCCCTCGTTCATCTGGGCGCCCTCGGTCAGACGCGGGTCCTGCGCGTGCTGCGCGATGACGCCGTCGAACGCCTTCACGTACTCCAGCGCGCGACGCATGATGAGGGGGTCGAAGACGCAGAAGCCGTCGTCGCTGAAGACCCGCACGCGGGCGCGCGAGTCGGCCATCGCGCCGAGCTCGGCGAGACGCTCGCCCTTCTGGCCCACCGTGACGGCGCCGATCGGCTGCACGTGCACGTAGCCCGCGGCTTCGCCGAGGGCCAGCTCCTGCTCGACGACGCCGGCGGTGTCGGCGACGGGCGAGGTATTGGGCATCGCGAACACGGTGGTGAAGCCGCCCGCGGCGGCCGCTCGCGACCCCGTCTCGACGGTCTCGGACGCCTCGTAGCCGGGTTCGCGCAAGTGCACGTGGAGGTCGACCAGGCCCGGCAGCGCGATGAGCCCCTCGGCGTCGACGACGGTCGCGCCCTGGTGCGAGAGGCCGGTGCCGGTCTCGGCGATGACGCCGTCGCGGACGAGGAGGTCGGTGGCATCCGCGCCCTCGATCCGCGCGCCGCGCACCAGCAGGGTGTGGGGGGTGGCGTGGCTCATCGCGGGTCCTCTTTCTCGGTGTCGGGCCGTTCGCCCGCAAGCAGCAGGTAGAGCACGGCCATGCGCACGGAGACGCCGTTCGCCACCTGCTCGAGAACCGTCGAGCGCGGCGAGTCGGCGGCTTCGGCGGAGATCTCCAGGCCGCGGTTCATCGGGCCAGGGTGCAGAACGATGCTACCGCCCGGCAGAGCCCCCAGACGCCGCGCGTCGAGACCGTAGCGCCGTGAATACTCCCGTTCAGTGGGGAAATATGCCGCATTCATGCGCTCGAGCTGGATGCGGAGCATCATGAGCGCGTCGGGTCCCGCGGCGATCGCGCGGTCCAGGTCGTAGTCGACCTCGACGGGCCACCCGCTCACGTCCTGCGGCACGAGGGTCGGCGGCGCCACGAGCGTGACGTGGGCGCCGAGGGTGTGCAGGAGCCACACGTTCGATCGGGCGACACGCGAGTGGAGGATGTCGCCGACGATCGTGACCCGGATGCCGTCGAGCCCGCGGCCGCGGCTGTCGTCGCCGAACAGGCGCTTGCGGATCGTGAACGCGTCCAGCAGCGCCTGGGTCGGGTGGGCGTGCGTGCCGTCGCCGGCGTTGACGACACCGGCGGTGATCCAGCCGCTCGTGGCGAGGGTGCGCGGGGCGCCGGACGCGCCGTGGCGGATGACCACGGCATCCGCTCCCATCGCCTGCAGCGTCTGGGCGGTGTCCTGCAGCGACTCGCCCTTGGAGACGCTCGAGCCCTTGGCGGAGAAGTTGATGACGTCGGCGCTGAGGCGCTTGGCGGCGGCCTCGAACGAGATGCGGGTGCGCGTGGAGTCCTCGAAGAAGAGGTTCACGACGGTCTTGCCGCGCAGCGTCGGGAGCTTCTTGACCTCGCGGCGCTGCGTGTCGGCCATGTCCTCGGCGACGTCGAGGATCTCGAGCGCCTCGGCGCGGGTGAGATCGCGGGTGTCGAGCAGGTGCCTCATGATTCGATCGTCACCTCCTCGATGCCGTCGATCTCGGCGAGGCGCACGTTCACGCGCTCGTCGCGGGCGCTGGGTAGGTTCTTGCCGACGAAATCGGGCCGGATCGGCAGCTCGCGGTGACCGCGGTCGATGAGGGTCGCCAGCCGCACGGCGGCGGGTCGCCCGATGTCTTGCAGGGCGTCGAGGGCGGCGCGGATGCTCCGTCCCGAGAACAGCACGTCGTCGACGAGCACGACGACCTTGCCGTCGATGCCGCCCGCCGGGATGCGCGTCGCCTGCGGGGCACGCGTGGGGTTGCGGTGCAGATCGTCGCGGTACATCGTGACGTCGAGGGCTCCGACCGGCACCGGGGTTCCGCCGAACTCGCTGATCAGCGGCGCGATGCGATCGGCGAGGGTGACGCCGCGGGTCGGGATGCCGAGGAGGATGAGTCCTTCCGGTCCCTTGTTGGACTCCAGGATCTCATGCGAGATGCGCGTCAAAGCGCGGGCGATGTCGGCATCGTGCATGACGGTGCGCGTACTCATCCGCTGCTCCCTTCTCCGCCTCACGGGACGGGGTTAAAGGTTGCCGTGGTTCTGGATCGAGTCTAGCGGGTGTGGAGGACGGATGCCGGGAGGGGCGGGCTGTGCCGGAG
>NZ_CAKKMM010000079.1:0-13315 GCF_918698205.1 Microbacterium sp. Bi128
CCGCCGGTCTCGACGCCGTGGAGTGCTACGACGGCTCCACCGCGCTGCAGATCCTGCGCGAAAGCCGTCCCGCGGTGGCGATTCTCGACTGGATGATGCCCGGAATGGACGGCCTCGAACTCGCCCGCCTCGTCCGCGCCGACGACGCTCTGAAGAGCACTCGCCTGATCCTGATGACCGCCCGCGTGGAGGCCGAGACGGAGGAGGGGTTCGCCGAGCGTCACGGATTCGACGTCGTGCTCATCAAGCCCGTCCCCCGCGCTGATCTCATCGCTACGGTGCTGAGTGAGCTGCAGGCGGCCCGCGTCGGCGTCTGACCCGTCCCCTCCCGTGGTCGATCCGTTCGCGGGCCCACGCCCCGGATAGATTCGGGGAATGCTGGCCCCCGCTTCCCCGCCCACGCACGCCGTCGAAGCCCTCGCCGACCGCGTCGAGCGCGCGGCATCCGGATCCGCGCGCTTCCTGCTCGGGATCGCCGGCAGCCCGGGCAGCGGCAAGACGACGCTCGCGGCCGCGCTCGTCGACGAGCTGAACGCCCGCCTCGCCGGGGTGGCGGCCGCTCTGCCGATGGACGGTTTCCACCTCGCCAACGCCACGCTCGAGCGTCTCGGGCGGCGCGACCGCAAGGGGGCACTCGACACGTTCGACGGGTGGGGGTTCCTCGCCCTGCTGCACCGGGTGCGCGCCGAGACCGACCACACCGTCTTCGCACCGAGCTTCCACCGCGCCGTCGACGAGGGCGTCGCGGGCGAGATCGCGATCGAGCCCGCCGCACGCCTCGTCGTGGTCGAGGGAAACTACCTCCTCGTCGACGACGGCCCGTGGGCGCTCGTGCGCGAGGCTCTCGACGAAACGTGGTTCTGCACCACTCCCCCGGCGGCGCGCGAGGCGCGCCTGATCGAGCGCCACACACGCCACGGGCGCACGGTGGAGGCGGCCACGGCGTGGGCGCGGAACGTCGACGGGGCGAATGCCGACCTGATCGAGACGACGCGCGATCGAGCTGACCTCGTGGTGTCCGGCGAGACAGGAGCCGTCGTCGCTCGCACCGCTTGACAGCAACCCCGCAGGCTCGTAGGTTCATTACTCAAGTAACGAACCAAAGGAGTCCGATGCTCGACGACGGCAAGCCGATCTTCCTCCAGATCGCGGAGTCGATCGCCGACGGCGTGCTGGCCGGCAGCTACCCCGAGGGCACACAGGTCCCCTCGACCAACGAACTCGCCGCCTTCCACCGCATCAACCCCGCGACCGTCGGCAAGGGCCTCGGCTTGCTCGTCGATCGCGGCATCCTGCACAAACGGCGCGGGCTGGGCATGTTCGTCAGCGAAGGAGCGCGTCAGCGACTCCGCGACGAACGCACCACCGCCTTCCGCGCCGACTTCGTCGCGCCGCTGCTCGCCGAAGCGCGCTCCCTCGGTCTCGATCTTCCCGACATCCACCGCATCATCGACCAGGAAGGGGCCTCGTCATGACACAGCCCGCCATCCGCCTGTCGGGGGTCTCGCGACGCTTCCGTCGCACGCTCGCCCTCGACTCCGTGACCGTCGACATCCCCGAGAACGCCATCACCGGGCTCCTCGGCCGCAACGGCGCCGGCAAGACGACGCTCATGTCGATCATCGCCGGCCACGACCGGCCCAGCACCGGTTCCGTCGAGGTGTTCGGCACCGATCCGTTCGAGAACGCCCTGACGATGTCATCCATCAGCTTCGTGCGCGACAACCAGCGCTACCCCGAGGACTTCACGCTGCGCCAGGCGATCGAGGTCGCCCCGCTCTTCCACGCCGGGTGGGATGCCGAGGTGGCCGAGCGCCTGATCCACGGCTTCCGGCTCCCCCGCAAGACCGCGATCAAGAAGCTCTCGCGCGGGCAGGCCTCCTCGCTCGGGATCGTGCTCGGCCTCGCCTCGCGCGCACCCGTGACGATCTTCGACGAGCCCTACCTCGGACTGGATGCCACGGCCCGACGCTTCTTCTACGACTCGCTCATGCAGGACTACCTCGACCACCCGCGCACGATCCTGGTGTCCACGCACCTCATCGACGAGATGGAACCCCTGCTCGAGCACGTCGTGATCGTCGACGACGGACGCCTCGTGCGTACGGCCACGGCGGACGAGCTGCGCGGCAGCGCCGTCACGCTGAGCGGACTGACCGCCGCGGTCGACGATCTGGCCGAGGGACGCCGCGTCCTCCAGCGCCGCACGATCGGCGGCCTCACGTCTCTCGTCGTCGAGACCCGGGCGGACGACGACCTGCGCGCGCAGGCCGCTCGCACCGGCGTCCAACTGACCTCGGCCACGCTGCAGGACCTCGTCGCCGCCTACGGCGTCCAGAACGACACCCGGGAAGGAACCCTCGCATGACCTCCGCCACCGTCACCCGCTCGCGCGGCGCCGCGCCGCTGGATGTCCTGCGCCTGCACTTCGCGCAGCGCGCGATGCTGCTGCGCACCCCGCCGGGCATCATGCTCATCGTGTTCGCGCTCACCGTGATCATCGCGATCATCTTCTGGCGGATCGGCTCGGTCCCCGGCAGCCCGGAGTGGGTGCAGAACAGTCGCAACAACGCGGCGGTCTTCTGGGCGCTGCCCGGCTTCTTCGGATGGCTCGGGGTCCAGACCGTGTCACTGACGTTCCCGCTCGCCCTGTCGCTCGGCAGCACGCGCCGCACCTTCGTCTTCGGCACCGTGCTCACCCACGTCGCGCTCTCGCTCTACGTCACCGCCATGCTGCTGGTCCTGCTGGCCATCGAGCTGGCAACGGGGCACTGGTTCTTCGACATCTACATGACCGACGTCACGATCCTCGGCTCCGGAAATCCCGTCCAGCTCGCGGTCACGGCGTTCCTCGGCACGCTCTTCGTCCTCTCGGTCGGCGGCGCCTTCGCCGCCGCCTGGGTGCGGTTCGGGGCACTCGGGCCGATCGGGCTCGCGGCGGCGCTCGTGGTCTCGCTGGGGATCGTCGTGATCCTCCTCGTCCCGATCGCGTCGGCGTTCCAGCCGTGGTGGGTCGCGGCGGCGGCGGGCGTGGTGATCGTCCTCGCCCTCGCGGGGCAGTACGTCTTCCTCCGACGCGCGTCCGTACGCTGAGGCCGCGCGGCGGGTCCCGCTCACCGCGCGGGCGGGACCGGCATGGTGCGATCGAGCGTCCAGCCGTTCTCGTCCACCGCGCCCGCGCCCGGCCGCTCCGCGTCGCGGCGGGCTGCCTCGGCATCCGCGTACATCAGCGAGACGAGACCGCGCTGCTTCCACAGCTGCTCCCGCGTGTACGCGTCCTCCGACATCACGAACGCACCGCCACCGGTCCGGTCCCGCAGCTCCGCGAGCCAGGCCGCATAGGCGGGATCGGGAAGGGATGCCGAGGGGAACGGCCGAGCCAGATCGATCAATCGCTCGGTGATGGCATCCACGGTCCACTCGGTCCGCCCGTCGTGGAACAGGTCCCACCCGCCGGCGCTGGAGTAGCTCAGCAGCTCAGGGCCTTCGTCGTCGTCCGATGAGGGCACGTGGATGCGGCACCGCCAGTGCCCCGTGGCGTACAGGTACGCATCGATCCGGATGCCGTGGAACCCGAGCTCGTGAGCGCGGGCGACCGCCCCGACGAGAGCGAACGGCGGGCGCGAGGGCGCGTCATGTTCGTCGATCATGATGCTCGACCGTACCCGCCCCTCCTCTCGGCGGACCCGCTGGCGCCGGGGTCGATACCCGGGGGGCCGGACCTCGTCCTGCGGGAGTACCGCGTGCGGTTCGACGGGCGCGACAGCCGCCGGTCGTCGCTGTGGCGCTGCGACCCGCATCCACGCTGCGTGTTCCACCAGGGCACGGCGCTCGGAGGGGACGACGACTGACCCCTCCTCCCCCTGTGGATAGCCCCGGCGCGATGTCGGAGGTCCGTGGCAGCATGTGTGCATGCCGGAACGACCACCGCTCTTCGACGATCGCGAGGACGCCGTCCTCACCGACGTCGTCGGTGCGCTGATCGAGAGCGAGCGCGCCCTCGCCGAGCTCGAGGCGGCGCGCATCCTGCAGTTCGCGGCCGCGATGCGTGTCGCCCTGCAGCGGTCGGCGCACCGGCCTCGAGCGGTGCAGGAGCGCGAGATGGCGTTGCGTTCGATCGCGGCCGAGATCGGGGTCGCGCTGCGCTGGAACGACCGCACGGTGCAGCGCCGCCTCGGCGAAGCCCTGCAGCTGGTCGACGACTTCCCCGCGACGCTGCAGGCGCTGTCCGAGGGGCGCCTGAGCCCACGCCACGCCGCGGTGATCCGCGACATCGGCGTCGAGATAGACGATCCCGCCGTGCGGGCGGAGTACGAGCGCCGCGTGGTCGAGCGGGCCGCGAACGACACCGTCGCCGGCACGCGGGCCTTCGCGCGCGCTCTCGTCGAAGAACTGCACCCCGTCTCGATCACCGAGCGCTTCGCACGCGCCGAGCAGCAGCGCCGGGTCTGGATCGACGACGACGTCGACGGCATGGCGCGGCTCGGGGTGCTCGACGGGGCGACGAAGATCCGCGCGATGTACGACCGCCTCACCCGACAGGCGAACGAGATCCGCGCGGTCGCACGGCCCGCCGCGGACGACGACACCGATCCGGATGCCGTGCACGACCGGCGCACGATCGACCAGGTCCGCGCCGACCTGCTGTGCGACCTCGTGCTCACGGGTCGGCCGGCGATCGATCCGACCTCCGACGTCCTCCCCGGCGGCCTCGGGGCCATCCGGGCGCACGTGTCGGTGACCGTTCCCGCGCTGACCGCTGCCGGGGCGAGCGACCGAGGCGCGTCGATCGACGGCCTCAGCCCCATCGATGCCGACACGGCGCGGCGACTCCTGGCGGGCGCGCCCGCCTGGGACCGTCTCGTCACCCACCCGGTCACGGGCACCGTCCTCGCCGTCGACCGCTACCGCCCCTCGCCCGCGATGCAGCGCTTCGTGCGTGCCCGCGACGTCCACTGCCGGTTCCCCGGATGCCGCCGGCCGGCGCGGCGGTGCGAGGTCGACCACAACCACGACCATGCTCGCGGCGGGACGACGAGCCGCGACAACCTCGCGTGCCTGTGCACGCGGCATCACACACTGAAGACCGAGACCCCCTGGACCGCCCGGCAGTTCCCCGACGGGAGCATCGAGTGGACGAGTCCGCTGCGGCGCGCGATCATCGATCGTCCCGAGAGATACGTCGCTTTCGTCCCCGAACCGGATCCGCCGCCGTTCTGAGTCGCTCCGGCACGTCCGCCCTCCGCGAACCCCTCTCGCTGCATGAGTCCGACGATGCTTGGCTGGCGACCATGCGACGCATCCTCATCCTCGGCGGCACCGCGTGGCTCGGCCGCGCGATCGCGGCGGCCGCGATCACCGGCGGCGCTGAGGTGACGTGCCTCGCGCGCGGCGACGCCGGTGCCGTCGCTGCCGGCGCCCGGCTCGTCCGCGCGGACCGGAACGCCCCGGACGCCTACGACGGCGTCGGCGGTGACTGGGACGAGGTCGTCGAACTCTCGTGGGATCCGCGATTCGTGGCATCCGGTCTCGACGCCCTGGCCGATCGCGCCGCGCATTGGACGCTGGTGTCGAGCGTGTCGGTCTACGCCCGCGCCGACGTCCCCTTCGCCGACGAGACGGCGGAGCTCGTCGACCCCGTCGACCTCGAGCGGTACGCGGATGCCAAAGTGCACGCCGAGCGGATCACCTCGGCGCGAGTGGGCGAACGGGGCCTGCTCGCGAGAGCCGGCCTCATCGTGGGCCCGGACGACCCCACCGACAGGTTCGGATATTGGCCCGCGCGCTTCGCCCGTGGCGGGCGTGTCCTCGTCCCGGCGACGGCGGGGCGTCACGTCCAGGGCATCGACGTGGACGACCTCGCCGCGTGGATCGCGCACGCCGGGCACGCAGGCACGAGCGGACCCGTCAACGCGGTCGGCGAAGAGGTCCCGCTCTCCGACGTCCTCGCGGCCGCCCGCGACGCGGCGGGCATCGCGAGCGAGACGATCGCCCTCGACGACGACACGCTCGAGTCCCGGGGAGTGGAGTACTGGGCGGGTCCCCGGTCGCTGCCGCTGTGGCTTCCCGCCGACGCGGCAGGCTTCGCGCGGCGCAGTGACGCCGCGTTCCTGGCCTCCGGCGGCGTGCGGCGACCGCTCGCCGAGACGATGCAGCGCACGCTCGACGATGAGCGGGCACGCGGGATCGATCGTCCGCGACGCGCCGGGCTCACCCCGTCCGAGGAGCGGGAGGTCCTCGAGGGCTGACGGCCGGGGCTACCGGCCGTTGCGGTCCGCGGCCGACCGGGGCGGTGCCGACGCGACCTCGAGCCGATCGAGCCCGCGCAACGACGTCCAGATGAGCTCCTCGCCCTTCGCGGCGTGCTGCGAGGCGCGCACGGCACGCTCGTCCGCCCACGAGTTCAGCACGTGGCCGCTGTGCCCCCGCACATGCTCGAGCACCACATCGGGAAGCCCCGCGGCGCGGCGAGCGTCGCGGGCGGCGATGAGGGCCTCCAGGATGCCGCGATTGGCGACCGGCTTCTTCGCCGACGTCACCCATCCGCGCCGACGGTGACCGTCCATCCACGACGAGTAGGTGTCGATCGCATACTTCGAGTCCGCTTGCACGACGAGCTCGCGCACCTCGGCGTGATCGGTGATGGCGTGCAGCAACCCCAGCAGTTCGCCGATGTTGTTCGTTCCCTCGGGGATCGACCCGGCCGCCCAGTGACCGTCCTCGCCCACCCACGCCCAGCCGGCGGGGCCCGGGTTGCCCTTGCAGGCGCCGTCGGTGGCGACGACGTAGCGATCGGAGGACGCGGACGCGGCGGAGCTACTCATCCCTCTATCCTCGCCGACCGCGGCGGCGGACCCGTCGCCGACGACCCGGATGAAGTGGCGGATGGACTCCGCCCGCTGCGCCCACGTCTTTCCGGGGGACCTCGGCAACGCACCGACGACCACGTGGCACCGTGAAGGCCCCTTCCCCGTCAGAAAGCCTGCGCGATGTCCGAAACCAGCGCCACGTCCGAACCCCGCACCACGTCCGAGCCCCGCGCCCGCCTGCACCCTGCCGCGATCACCGCTCTGACCGCTGCCGCGGTGATCATCGTGGCCGCGGTCGGGTTCCTGGTCTGGTTCCTGAACGGCCCGAACGCCGCGGCCGACCCGAACACCGCGGCGACGCAGAAACTCACGCAGTGGCAGGAGCTGTTCGAGCGGTATCGCGCCGAGCACGGCCAGCTGCCCGACCTGCCCGACGGCGGCTATTGCCTGGGCACCGGGTTCCCGACGGGGAGCGGCGGCACCGCCAACTGTCGCGACTACGACGCGAGCAGCTACTACACCGAGACGGGCAGCGTGCCGCTGATGGAGGCTCTCGCCTCCATCGGCACGCTGCCCGCAGGAGTATCCGCTCCGGTCGGCGGCACCATCGGCCCCTACGTCGAGTACCGCGGCGCCGAAGTCACCCTGCTGACCGCCGAAGACGGCGGATGCGTGGCTCCCGCCACCGACGTCTGGAACGACGGCGCCGCCCTCTTCGTCTGCGCGATCACGCTGACGCGCTGACGCCGCGCTCAGCCGGCGCTGTCCGCCTTCTTGCCGCCCGCTTCGAGCACGTCGCCCGCGGGGAGCTCCTGGTGACCACCGAATTGCAGTCGCATCGCCGAGAGCACCTGGTTGGCGAAGTGGTCCTCGCCGCGCGAAGCGAACCGCTCGAACAGCGACGAGGCGAGCACGGGGACGGGCACACCGGTGTCGACGGCGGCCTTCACGGTCCAGCGTCCCTCACCGGAGTCGGACACGCGCCCGGCGAGCCCGTCGAGCGTGGGATTCTGGGCGAGCGCAGCGGCGGTCAGATCGAGCAGCCACGACGAGATCACCGATCCCCGCCGCCACAGCTCGGCGACCTTGGCGGTGTCGATGTCGAACTGGTAGAACTCCGGCTCCTCCAGCGGCGCCACCTCGGCGGAGTGCTCGCCCTGGCGTAGGCCCGCGTCCGCGTTGTTCAGCACGTTGAGACCCTCGGCGAGCGCCGCCATGATGCCGTACTCGATGCCGTTGTGGACCATCTTCACGAAGTGCCCGGCACCGGAGGGTCCGCAGTGCAGGTACCCGCGCTCCTCGGCGGTGTAGTCGCCGGTGCGACCGGGCGTGCGCTCGACCTCGCCGGGCCCCGGTGCGATCGTGCGGAGCACCGGTTCGAGGTGCGCGACGGCCTCGTCGTGGCCGCCGACCATGAGGCAGTAGCCGCGTTCCAGGCCGAACACCCCGCCGCTCGTGCCGATGTCGACGTAGTGGATGCCGGTGTCGTTGAGCTTCGCGGCCCGGCGCACGTCGTCGCGGTAGTTGGAGTTGCCGCCGTCGATGATGATGTCGCCCGCCCCGAGGACCTCGGCGACCTCGTCGACCACGCCTCCCGTGAGGCCGGCCGGGATCATCAGCCACACCGCGCGGGGCTTTTCGAGCTTCGCGGCGAGGTCGGCGATGCTCGACGCCCCGATCGCGCCCTCGGCGGCCAGGCCCGCCACGGCATCCTGGTTCACGTCGTAGACGACGCACTCGTGGCCGTCCTTCATGAGTCTGCGGACGATGTTGGCGCCCATCCGTCCGAGTCCGACCATGGCGAGTTGCATCCGTACCCCGTTCGTCGTGGATGGTCGCCGCGATCGGCGGCCCACTCGCGAGTCTAGGAGCGTGGGCGACCCGGCGGCCGCGTCAGCCCTGGAAGTCGTCGGGGTCGACGTCGTCGAGGAACTTGCGGAACTCCTCCACCCGGTCGTCGTCACCGCGGGTGTCGAACTCCATCGCACCCTCCGGCACGCCCGCCTCGGTCAGCACGGCCTCGGCGACGAGGATGGGCGCGTCCGTCCGCGCGGCCAGCGCGATGGCATCCGAGGGCCGGGCGTCGATCACGAACGGGCCCCGCGGGGTCGCGAGCTGGATCTCGGCGAAGAACGTGCCTTCGACCAGCCGCGTCACGACGACGCGTTCGACGGATGCCGACAGCCCACGGATCATCACGGCCATGAGGTCGTGCGCGAGCGGGCGCGGGGTGGCCGCGCGCTCGATCGCGACGAGGATCGACATCGCCTCCTGCGGACCGATCCACACCGGCAGGACGATCCCTCCCTCGGCGCCGCCTCCCGGCAGCGGCGCGAGCAGGACGACATGCTGCTGGGCGGAATCCAGGGCCACCCCGAGCACGCGAACCGGGACCATGCCGCCATCGTACGGGGGCCGTGCGGACGTCCGGTCAGCGCAGCACCCCGAGGGCGCGGGCCGCGGACACCGCCGCGGTCCGCGAGGAGACCCCGAGCTTGGAGAACACGTGGGCCAGGTGCGACTTCACCGTGGCGTCGGTGATGTGCAGCCGCGCCGCGACCTCGGCGTTGGAGGAGCCACGGGCGACCAGACGGAGCACCTCGATCTCGCGCGCGGACAGGCTCACTCGCGGCTCGCGGAGCCGTGCCAGCAGGCGCCCCGCGATCGCCGGGGCCAGTGCGCTCTGCCCGGCGGCGGCCGCGCGCACCCCGGCCAGCAGCTCGTGGGGCGGCGCGTCCTTGAGCAGGTAGCCGCTGGCCCCGGCCTCGACGGCCCCGAGGATGTCGCCGTCGGTGTCGTAGTTGGTCAGCACGAGCACGTACGGGGGCGCGGCGAGCGCCCGGACCCGGCGCGTCGCCTCGGCCCCGGCGGCCCGGTCGCCGAACTGCAGGTCCATGAGCACCAGCTCGGGCGAGTGGGCGGCGGCGAGCGCGACCGCCTCGTCGGGGGTCGCGGCCGCGCCGACCACCTCGATGTCGGGTTCGGCTTCCAGGAGCGCCCGCACCCCGGCGCGCACGACCGGGTGGTCGTCGGCGATCACGACCCGGATCACGCGGCGGCTCCGTGGAGAGTGACCGCGACGACGGTGCCCCCGCCCGGCGCGCTCTCGACGACGAGATCGCCATCGAGCTGGTCGACGCGTTCGCGCATCGCGCGCAAGCCGAACGAATCGGTCCCGGATGCCGTCGCCTCGGCGCGGCCCGGATCGAATCCGCGGCCGTCGTCGGCGATCGAGAGCCGCACGTCCGGGCCGTCCTGCTCGAGGGCGACCCGCACGCGGGAGGCATCGGCGTGCTGGGCCACGTTCGCGAGCGCGCCCTGCGCGATGCGCAGCAGCGCCGCCTGGGAGTCCATCGGAAGGGCCGCCTCCGCGGACGTCACGGTCTCGACGTCGATCCCTTCCCGCTGCGCCCACCCCTCGGCCAGCCGCCGCAACGCCGAGCCGAGACCGCGCTCCAGGTTCGGCGGCGCGAGCTCGCGGATGAACCGTCGCGTCTCGGCCAGACCGTCGGCGGCGGTCTGGCGCGCCAGCCGGATGTGCGCGATTCCCGGCCCCGTGGCATCCGCCCGCTCTGCCGCGTGCAGCAGCATCTGAATGCTCGACAGCCCCTGCGCGACGGTGTCGTGGATCTCGCGTGCGAGGCGCGCCCGCTCGGCGAGGACCCCCTGCTCGCGTTCGGTCGCCGCCAGCCGGTCGCGGGTCGCGAGCAGTTCCGCGACGAGCGCTTCGCTCTCGGCGCTGCGCCGCTGCAGCGCGCCGTACCCGAGCCCGATGAGCAGCGCGACCCCCGCCCCCACGACGGGTCCGACGACCCCGCCGACGGTGAGGCCGCCGTGCACCGCGAATCCGGCGATCGTGAGGGTGGTCGCGCCCACGACCGCGGCCGGTCCCGCCCATCCGGGCAGCAGGTGCAGGTAGAGGAAGAACAACGGGAAGACGAGGTAGGCCGCCTCGGGCACGAGCCACATCAGCGGTGCCCACACGAGGGTGAGGGCGCATACCCACGCGATGCCTCCGGTCCTGCTGCGCCGACGGGCGATCCCGAGGCCGGCGACGTACACCAGGGCCAAGAGCGCCGCCAGCACGAGCGGCCACAGCGACGCGCCGGTCCAGACGACCCGCACGACGACGAGCGCGAGGAGGCCGGCGAACAGCGCGTGGAGTCCCACGCGCAGCCCCGTGAAGACGGGAGCGAGGGTGCGGTGCGGCATGTCGTCCTCCAGGGTACGGATGCCGGGCGCCCGGCGGATCATCCGAAAGGTGGAGAGGATGTTCGCCCACGTCGGCGATGACCCGCGCGGCCTCCCCGACGAGGGTGGAGGCATCCGGTGAGATCCGCCGGGCGGAAGGAGGCGACGTGTACGTCGCATGGCGCGATCTGCGGTTCGCCCGCGGGCGGTTCGCCCTCATCGGGGCGGTCGTGGCCCTCATCACCCTGCTCGTGGGGTTCCTCTCGGGCCTGACCGGCGGACTGGCGGCGCAGAACGTCTCCGCGGTGCTCGAGCTCCCCGGCGACCGCCTGGTCTTCCAGCCCGTCGACGGCGCCGCGGCGACGTTCACGGACTCCACGATCTCGGATGCCACCGTCGCCGCGTGGCGCGCGGCCCCCGGCGTCGATGCCGTCGACCCGATCGGCATCGCGCAGGGTCGCGCCGAAGGCCCCGGCGGCAGCGGCGGAGTGGCGCTCTTCGGGCTCGGTGCGGGCTCCGACTCCACCGCCCTGACCGCCCTCGCCCCCGCACGCGACGGCGACGTCGGCCTGTCGGCGGGTGCCGCGAGTGCGCTCGGAGCCGCGGTGGGCGATGACATCACCGTCGCCGGGACGACGTACCGCGTGGCATCCGTCGGGGGCGACGCCTGGTACAGCCACACTCCGGTGGTCGCGCTCACCACGTCGGCGTGGGCCGCGCTGGACACGCGGCTGGGCGGCTCGGGCGCGGCCACGGTCCTCGGCGTGAGCGGATCGCCCGCGTGGGACGACGTCGCGGCGCAGACCGGCACCACCGCGACCGGGACGCTCGCCAGCCTCACGGCGTTGCCGACCTTCCGTTCCGAGATCGGCTCGCTGGCGCTCATGATCGCGATGCTCTTCGGGGTCTCGGCCCTCGTCGTCGGCGCGTTCTTCACGGTGTGGACCATGCAGCGAGCCGGCGACATCGCCGTCCTCAAGGCGCTCGGGGCGAGCACACCCGCGCTCGTGCGCGACGCACTCGGTCAGGCGTTGGTCGTTCTGCTCGTCGGCGTCGGCGTCGGTATCGGCCTCACCGCGCTCCTGGGCGCCGCGGCCGGCGGAGCGCTGCCGTTCGTCCTGAATCCCCTCACGACCCTCGCCCCGGGCCTGGCGATGATCCTGCTCGGCACTCTCGGCGCGGCCGTGTCGCTGCGCACCGTCACGAACTCCGACCCCCTCACCGCACTCGGGAGCACACGATGATCCTTCTCGACGACGTCACCCTCACCTACCCCGACGGCGATTCGCGCGTCACCGCGGTCGACCGCGTGACCATCGAAGGCCGCCCGGGCATCGTGACCGGCATCACCGGCCCGTCGGGGTCGGGCAAGTCCAGCATCCTCGCGATCGCCGCCACCCTCGTGCGGCCCGATTCCGGTCGGGTGCTCGTCGACGGGACGGATGCCACGACCCTCAGCCGCGCCGAGGCCACCACGCTGCGCCGAGAGAAGATCGGCATCGTCTTCCAGCAGCCGCAACTGCTCCCCGCGCTGACCGCGCGCGAGCAGGTGCGTGTCATGGCCGAGCTCGGCGGACGCGGGACCCGGGCACGCCGGGCCGCGGTCCGGGCCCGCGTGGACGATCTCCTGGATGCCGTGGGGCTGATCGATCAGGCCGAGCGTCGTCCCGCCCAGCTCTCGGGCGGTCAACGTCAGCGCATCGCGATCGCCCGTGCCCTCGTGCACGAGCCGCGCGTGCTGCTGGTCGACGAACCGACGAGCGCCCTCGACCGCCAGCGCGGGGCCGCGATCATGGAACTCCTCGCCCGACTGACCCGGGAGCGCGGGACGGCGACGCTGCTCGTCACGCACGACCTCGTCCACGAGAGCGCGCTCGATGAGACCGTCGAAGTGGTCGACGGAACGGCGCGCCCCGCGGGTCTCACCAGCCGAACGCGTTGAACCACTCGCGGCGCTGATCGGCCTCGGCGCGCGTGGGGTCTCCGCGCCAGCTGTCGTGCGGGGTCAACGTTCCACTCTCGAGCGGGACGAAGGCCCAGCACACGGGGCAGAGACCTCGACCCCCGGGGAAGCCGTCGTCGAGCGTCGCGGCGGGCGGTGCCGGTGTGCCCGCTCCGGAGCATTCCGGCGGATCGGCCTGCAGGTCGTTCCAGAGCAGAGACCCGCCACGGCGGTGATGCAGACCGCGGTGGCCCTTCTCACGCGTGCAGATCTCTCCCTTTCGGCGACTCAGGCACAGCCTGCGCGCCGCGCCGGGAAGGGCCGCCAGCGTTCGCGTCATCCTTCGATTCTCGTCGCTGCGCGCGAACGCTGG
>NZ_CAKKMM010000080.1:0-13214 GCF_918698205.1 Microbacterium sp. Bi128
TCCTCGCCGTCCAGGGACCCGTCGTCCCGTCGCTCCGTCACCGTCGGGCCGGCCAGATCCACATCGACCTCGATGTCGCGATCGCCCACGGCCACGTGCACCTGCGCCGTCCCGGAGTCGATCTCGAGCTCGAACGCCCTGCCGCCGGCATCCGACTCCGCCTGCACGACCGCGGCGATCGCCGCCTGGTAGACGGCGTCGTCGCGAGCGCCCGCCCCGGTGGATGCGGGCGCACACGCTGTCACCGTGATGGCGATACCGAGAGTGGTGAGCACGGTGGCGGGAACGCGAGGGGATGCCATGGCGCGAGGCTATCGATCCCGCATCCGCCGATCCGGGTCGTTGCGCGGGACGCGGTGATGTGTCAAGCCCTTCGGCGCGGCGGTAGCAATCCGCGCGCCGCTCGTGGTCCCGGGTGAGGGCTGAGTTCCCCGCGGGTGGGGCCCGGGCCATCCGCGGACGATGAGGCCGCGAATCGCGACGGGCGGGCGGCTGGTGACCGTACCGTTCTGCGCATGTCCCTCCCGGTCGCCCGCCATCGCCCGCGCCCGCCCACGCGTCGCCGGCGCCGCGCGTGGCGTGAGGGCGGCTCGAGCGTCGCCCGCTGGGATGCCGAGATGCTCGGCTGGGCCGTGCTGTCCCTCGGCCTGGGGGTGCTGGCCGCGCGGGCCGGCGCGGTGCTCCTGCCGGGCGCGATCGCCGAGGTCGTGACCCAGGCGGTGCTGTGGGCCGCCTTCGCCGTGCCGGTCGTGTGGGCTTTCCGCCGGTCGCGGCCCCGCGGCCTCACGCGGTTCCGTGCGGTCGACGTGCTCATCGGTGCGGTCTGGGGCGTCGGCCTGCGGCTGGCGCAGGGCGCGCTCGACGCGGCCGCCGGGGCGCCGGCGTGGCCGTCCGCCGGCACGGGAGGGATGACGCCGCGACTCGTCGCCGAGTCCGTCGCGGCCACGACGGTCGGCCCCGCCCTCGAGGAGCTCTTCTTCCGCGGCGTGGTGCTGGTCTGCACGTATACCGCCGTGCGCCGGCTCAGCGGCCACGCGGCTGCCGTGGTCGCCTCCCTCGTGCTGTCGTCGATCCTGTTCGTGGTCGCCCACGCGCTCGTGGCTCCGCTGGGCCCGACGGACACGGCCGCGCTCGCACTGGTGGGTGCGATCTGCGGAGTGTGCGTCCTGGCCACCGGCCGCCTCTGGCCGGCGATCCTCGTGCACGTCGTCTACAACGCCACCGGGATCGCCGTCGTGGTCGTCGGCTCGCTGTACGGGTGAGGGTGGCCGAGGGTTTGGCCATGGCATCCGGATGCCGTAGGATGAATCTTTGGTGCCCGCCTCACTGCGAGCAGGTGCCACGAACGTGAGCCCTCCACCGGCCCTGTTGCCCGGTCATCGACCGGAGAACGGACCACCGGAGCGGGATTCACGAACTCCTCCGTTCGAACAAGAAAGCAGCACTACTGTGACGCGCACTTTCACCCCCAAGGCCGCAGAGGTCACGCGCGAGTGGGTCGTTATCGACGCCACCGACGTCGTCCTCGGCCGCCTGGCCTCGCACGCGGCGGTTCTCCTCCGCGGCAAGCACAAGGCGACCTTCGCCAACCACATCGATTCGGGTGACTTCGTCATCGTGATCAACGCCGAGAAGGTGGCGCTCACGGGCCAGAAGCTCCAGAAGAAGATGGCCTACCGCCACTCGGGCTACCCGGGCGGCCTGAAGTCGGTCAACTACGAGGAGCTCCTCGAGAAGAACCCCGTCCGCGCGGTCGAGAAGGCCATCCGCGGCATGCTGCCCAAGAACAGCCTCGGCGCGGCGCAGCTCAAGAAGCTCAAGGTCTACCGCGGCGCCGAGCACCCCCACGGTGCCCAGCAGCCCACCGCGTACACCTTCGACCAGGTCGCCCAGTAAGCGCCGCCGGATAAGGACGAAACAGTGTCGAACATCGACTCCACCACCTTCAGCACCGAGACGCCGGCCGAGCAGTCCGTCGTCGCGGCCGAGCGGCCCGTTCTGTCGGTCCCCGGCGCAGCCGTCGGCCGTCGCAAGCAGGCCATCGCCCGCGTGCGTCTGGTTCCCGGCTCGGGCACGATCACGGTCAACGGCCGCACGATCGAGGACTACTTCCCGAACAAGCTCCACCAGCAGCTCATCAACGACCCGTTCACGGTGCTCGAGCTCGCCGGCGCCTACGACGTGATCGCCCGTATCTCCGGCGGTGGCCCCTCGGGTCAGGCCGGTGCGCTGCGCCTCGGCATCGCCCGTGCGCTCAACGAGATCGACGTCGAGAACAACCGCCCGGGTCTGAAGAAGGCCGGCTTCCTCTCTCGCGACGCTCGCGTCAAGGAGCGCAAGAAGGCTGGTCTCAAGAAGGCCCGCAAGGCGCCTCAGTACTCCAAGCGCTGAGTTCGACGTTCCGGATGCCTCTTTTCGGCACGGACGGGGTGCGGGGGCTGGCCAACGGCCTCCTCACCGCCGAACTCGCGCTGCACCTGGCCCAGGCGACCGCGGTCGTCCTGGGCCAGGGTCGTTCCGCGGAGGCGCGCATCTCCGAAGGGCGTCGCCTCTCGGCTGTCGTCGCACGCGATCCGCGTGTCTCGGGGGAGTTCCTCTCGGCCGCGGTCTCCGCGGGTCTGGCTTCGTCGGGCGTCGACGTGTTCGACGCGGGCGTGATTCCCACCCCGGCAACGGCGTTCCTCATCGCCGACACCGATGCCGACTTCGGCGTCATGGTCTCGGCCTCGCACAACCCCGCCCCGGACAACGGGATCAAGATCTTCGCCCGGGGTGGCACGAAGCTCCCCGACATCGTCGAGGAACGCATCGAGCGCGCTCTCGAGGGGGAACGCCTGCAGCCCACGGGTGCCGGCGTCGGCCGCATCCGACGCTTCGCCGACGCCGAAGACCGGTACGTCGTGCACCTTCTCGGTTCGCTCCCGCACCGGCTCGACGGCATCCATGTCGTTCTGGACTGCGCCCACGGCGCCGCGGCGGGCGTCTCGCCCGAGACCTTCCGTGACGCCGGAGCGACGGTGACCGTCATCGGTGCCGAGCCGGATGGGCTCAACATCAACGACGGCGTCGGGTCCACGCACCTCGACGTCCTCGCCGAGGCGGTCCTCCGTCTGGGCGCCGATGTGGGGATCGCGCACGACGGCGACGCCGACCGCTGCCTCGCTGTGGACGCGCAGGGCACCATCGTCGACGGCGACCAGATCATGGCGATCCTCGCCGTGGCGATGAAAGAGCGCGGCGCCCTCGCCCACGACACCCTCGTGGCGACGGTGATGAGCAACCTGGGCCTGCATCGTGCGATGGCCGAGCACGGCATCCAGGTGAAGCAGACCGGCGTCGGAGATCGGTACGTGCTCGAGGCGATGAACGAGGGCGGGTACTCGCTGGGAGGCGAGCAGTCCGGACACGTCATCATGAGCGACTTCGCCACCACCGGTGACGGGCTGCTGACCGGGCTGCACATCGTCGCCGAGATGGCGCGGCAGAAGAAGACGATGGCAGAGCTGGCCGCGATCATGACGGTCTACCCGCAAGTGCTCGTCAACGTCCGCGGCGTCGACCGGGACGGTGTCGGGGACGCGGTCGTGCAGGAGGCCGTCGCTGCGGCCACGGCCGAGCTCGGCGAGTCCGGCCGGGTGCTGCTGCGCGCCTCGGGCACCGAGCCGCTCGTGCGGGTGATGGTCGAGGCCGCGTCCGAGGACGTCGCGCGCGCCCACGCCGACCGCCTCGCCGGTGTCGTCCGCGAGCGTCTGTCTCTCTGACCCGCGCGAGTCGCCAGGTTTTGTCGCCTGCCCGTCGCCCGAGGCGACGAAAGGTGGCGACTCGCGCTCAGTACGCCAGCGACTCGATGTACCGCAGAAGGACGCCTTCGCGCAGCGCCCAGGGCGAGACCTCGAGCTCGTCGACGTCCATCGCCTTCATCGCGCGCTCGACGACGACCGCGGCAGCGACGATCTGGAACGTGCGGTCGGCGGTGATCCCGGGGAGCGCCTCGCGCGCGTCGGCGGGGATCCGTGCGAGCCGCGGGATCCAGTCCTTCAGTTCCTTGCGCGGGAGCACCATGCGGTCGATCCCGGACCACCCGGGCACGGGATATCCGGCGAGCTTCGCGAGCGAGCGGATCGCCTTGGACGAACCGATGACGTGATCCGGCCGCGGGAGAGCGGCGAACCGCTCTGCGACGGGGGCCAGAACGGATGCCGCGTGCCGACGCAGCGCGTCGATCTCGTCCTCGCTCGGCGGGTCGTGGGGGAGGAACTGCACGGTGGAGCGTCCGGCACCCAGGGGCACGGATTCCGCGAGGTCGGGCAGTTCGTCGGCGCCGCCGGCGATCTCGAGGGATCCGCCGCCGATGTCGAACAGCAGGATCTGCCCCGCCGACCACCCGAACCACCGGCGCACCGCAAGGTAGGTGTACCGTGCCTCGGTCTCACCGCCGAGCACCTGGAGAGGCTGGCCGAGCACCTCCTCGATCCGCGCGATCACGTCGTCGCCGTTCGTGGCCTCGCGCACGGCCGAGGTGGCGGTGGCGAGGAGTTCGTCGACGCCCTCGGCGCGGGCCGTCTCGCAGGCCTGGGTCACGGCATCCACGAGCCCCCGCACGCCTTCGGCGGAGATCGAGCCGTCGGGCTCGAGGTAGCGCATGAGCCGCAGCACCGAGCGGTGCGAGGTCGTCGCGGTCGGCCGTCCCCCGGCGCGCGCATTCGCGACCAGCAGGTGGACGGTGTTGGATCCGATGTCGAGTACCCCGAGTCGCACGCTCCGAGCGTAGTGCGAGCGCGCGGGTAGCATGGGCGGGTGTCCGCCGCCGAGACCGCCGCTCCCGCACCGTCGCTGAGCCCGTACCGCCAGATCGACCGCGCCGACTGGGCCCGGATGGCCGGCGGCATCGAGCAGCCGCTCACCGAGACCGAGGTCGTGCAGTTGCGCGGGATCGGGGATCGCCTCGACCTGCGCGAGGTGTCCGAGGTCTATTTGCCGCTGAGTCGACTTCTCAGCCTCTACGCCCGGGCCACCCGCCGCCTCGGCGCCGACACCAGCGCGTTCCTGGGTGAGCCGGATGTGACGACCCCCTTCGTCATCGGGGTCGCCGGGTCGGTGGCGGTCGGGAAATCGACGATCGCGCGTCTGCTGCGCGAACTCATGAGTCGCTGGCCCGACACCCCGCGGGTGGAGCTGGTGACCACCGACGGCTTCCTCTACCCCAACGCCGAACTCGAGCGCCGCGGGATCATGCACCGCAAGGGCTTCCCCGAGTCCTACGACCGGCGCGCGCTCGTGGAGTTCCTCAGCGAAGTGAAGTCGGGCGCCGAAGAGGTGCGCGCCCCGTTCTACTCGCACGTGCGGTACGACATCATGCCGGACGCCCACGTCACCGTGCACCGACCCGACGTCGTCATCGTCGAGGGGCTCAACGTCCTCCAGCCGCCGCCCACGCCGAACGACGTCGCGGTCAGCGACCTGTTCGACTTCTCGATCTACGTCGACGCCGACGCATCTCACATCGAACGCTGGTACGTCGATCGCTTCCTCGCCCTGCGCGACAACGCCTTCACCAATCCCACGTCGTTCTTCCGCGTCTTCGCCGACATCAGCGACGAGGAGGCCGTGCAGCGCGCGCTCGGGTTCTGGCGCGACATCAACCTCCCCAACCTCGAAGAGAACGTGCTGCCCACGCGCCACCGGGCCAAGCTCGTCCTGCAGAAGGGCGCCGACCACACGGTCGAATCGGTGCTGCTGCGCAAGCTCTGAGGCGCGCCCGCGGCATCGGCATCCCCTCAGCCCCGGCCCCGTAGACTCGGAGGCTATGTGCGGAATCATCGGATACGTGGGTCCTCGGCAGAGCCAGGACATCCTGCTGGCAGGGCTGTCGCGGCTCGAGTACCGGGGTTACGACTCCGCGGGCATCGCCGTGATCGACGCCGACGGGGGCCTCGGAATGCGCAAGCGCGCCGGCAAGCTCGCCGTGCTCCGTGACGATCTCGTCGCCACGCCCCTGAACGACGGCACCACCGGTATCGGCCACACGCGCTGGGCGACGCACGGCGGTCCGACCGACGCCAACGCGCACCCGCACCTGGCCGACGACGACAAGCTCGCCGTCATCCACAACGGCATCATCGAGAATTTCGCCGAGCTCAAGAGCGAACTCGTGGGCGAGGGCGTGACCTTCCGCAGCGAGACCGACACCGAGGTCGCCGCGGCGATGATCGGCCGCGAGTACTCCCGCACGGGCGATCTTGTCGCCGCATTCCGCGCCGTGGTGTCGCGCCTCGAGGGTGCGTACACGCTGCTCGCGATGCACGAGGACCACCCGGGCCTCGTCGTGGGTGCCCGTCGCAACTCGCCGCTGGTGATCGGTCTGGGCGAGGGCGAGAACTTCCTCGGCTCCGACGTCGCCGCCTTTGTCGAGCACACCCGCAACGCCCTGGCCATCGGGCAGGACGAGATCGTGGCGATCACGCCCGAGGGCGTCGAGGTCACCGACTTCTCCGGTGCCCCGGTCGAGGTCGAGCCCTTCGAGGTCACGTGGGACGCTTCGGCGGCCGAGAAGGGCGGCTGGTCGTCCTTCATGGCCAAGGAGATCTCCGAAGAGCCCGAGGCCGTCGCCAACACCATCCGCGGTCGGGTCCACGAGGGCCGCGTCGAGATCCCCGAGCTCGAGGGCATGGACGGGTTCCTCGCCGACATCGACCGCATCCTGGTCATCGCCTGCGGCACGGCGGCCTACGCCGGCATGGTCGGCAAGTACGCGCTCGAGACGTGGACGCGTGTCCCCGTCGACGTGGAGCTCGCGCACGAATTCCGCTACCGCGACCCGGTGCTCTCCCCGCGCACGCTCGTCGTCTCGATCAGCCAGTCCGGCGAGACGATGGACACCCTCATGGCGGTGAAGTACGCCCGCTCGCGCGGCGCGAAGACCCTGTCGATCTGCAACACGCAGGGCGCGACGATCCCGCGCGAGTCGGATGCCATCGTCTACACGCACGCCGGCCCCGAGGTGGCCGTGGCCTCGACGAAGGCCTTCGTCGCTCAGATCACCGCGCTGTATCTGCTGGCCCTCCACGTCGGCCGCGTCCGCGGAGCGATCGACCCCGTTGTTGCGGTCGAGGCCGTCACGGAACTCGAAGCAGTGCCGGGCAAGATCGCCCGCGTGCTCGAGACCGAGCAGGCGCGTATCGGTCAGCTCGCGCACTGGATGGCCGACACCCGATCGGTGCTGTTCCTCGGCCGAAACGTCGGCTACCCGATCGCCCTCGAGGGGGCACTGAAGCTCAAGGAGCTCGCGTACATCCACGCCGAGGGCTTCGCCGCGGGTGAACTCAAGCACGGCCCCATCGCCTTGATCGAGCCCGGTCAGCCCGTGTTCGTCGTCGTGCCCTCGCCGCGCGGTTCGGGCGAGATGCACAAGAAGGTCGTGTCCAACATCGAGGAGATCCGCGCCCGCGGGGCGCGCGTCATCGCGATCGCCGAAGAGGGCGACGTCGCGGTCCTTCCCGCCGCCGACGAGGTGCTGCGCATTCCGCTCGCGGCGCCCCTGTTCGAGCCGCTCCTCGCGGTCGTGCCGCTCCACATCTTCGCGATGGGCCTCGCCGAGGCGAAGGGCCTGGACGTCGACCAGCCCCGCAACCTCGCGAAGTCGGTGACGGTCGAGTAAGACCACACTCTTCGGGGCCGGATGCCAGTGGCATCCGGCCCCTTTTCGCGCTCTGCCCTGCACAACTCCGGCACCGGCGCGACTGGGGGCGTCGAGCGGGTCACGTCGGCGGGATGCGCCGGAGTTGTGCGGGTGGGGTGGCGCGACGTTCGGCGCCGTCCTCACGGCAGAATGGACAGGATGCCACGAGGGGAGGGCGCATGATCGTCGGAATCGGCGTCGACCTGGTCGACGTGCCGCGTTTCGAGCAGCAGCTCGCGCGGACGCCGCGCCTGCTCGCCCGGCTCTTCGCCCCCGCGGAGCGTCTGCTCAAGCCCCGGTCGCTGGCCGCCCGCTACGCCGCCAAGGAAGCCCTGATCAAGGCGCTCGGCGGCTCGGACGGGGTGTACTGGACCGAGATCGAGGTGACGCCCGAACCCTCGGGACGCCCGACGTTCACGCTGATCGGCGAGACCGCCACCACGGTGGCCGCACGCGGAATCACGGCGCTGCACCTGTCGATGTCGCACGACGCGGCTCTGGCGACGGCCTACGTCATCGCCGAGGCCCACACCGCCGCCACAGAACCCGCCCGAGAGGACCCCGCATGAGGATGGCATCCGGAGTTCTCCGCGAGGCGCTGATCGACGTCGATGCGATCGCCGAGAACGTGCGGCACCTGCGCCGGCTCACGGGCGTCGAGGTCATCGCGGTCGTCAAGGCAGAGGGGTACGGGCACGGGGCGCACCGCGCGGCCCTCGCGGCCTTGCGCGGGGGCGCGACCCGCATCGGCGTCTCGGACATCGATGAGGCGCTGGCGCTCCGGCGGCGCGGCATCCGTGCCCCGATCTTCGCGTGGCTGCACGCCCCGGGCGCCTCGTTCGTCGAGGCCGTGCGCGACGACATCGAGCTGGGGATCTCCGACATCGATCAACTGCTGCGCGCCGGCGAGGCAGCGCAGGGCGATCGCCCCGCGGCGGTGCATCTGAAGATCGAGACGGGCCTGTCGCGCAACGGGATCGCTCCGGACGACTGGCGCGTGGTGTTCTCGGAGGCCGCCCGGCTCGAGCGCATCGGTCGTCTGCGCGTCGTGGGGCTGTTCTCCCACCTGTCGAACACGAGTGAGGAGGACGACCGCGCGGCCCTCGCCCGATTCGAGGAGGGCGTGCTGCTCGCTGCGGCTGCCGGACTGAACCCCCCGCTGCGGCACATCGCGGCGACCCACGCCGCGATCGCCCTGCCCGAAGCGCGGCTCAACTGCGTGCGCATCGGCATCGGTATCTACGGTGTCTCGCCGTTCGAGGACCGCACGCCCGCCGACCTCGGGTTGCGCCCGGCGATGACGCTGCGCGGCGCCGTGGCCGCCGTCCGTCGCGTGCCGGCGGGAACCGGCGTCTCGTACGGCTACGCCTACCGCACGGAGCGCGACACGACGCTCGCCCTCGTCCCGCTCGGGTACGCCGACGGGGTGCCGCGACACGCGTCCGGTCGCGGTCCGGTGTCGATCGACGGCCGCCGCTTCACCGTTGCCGGGCGCATCGCCATGGACCAGTTCGTCGTCGACGTCGGCGACCACCCCGTCGCGGTCGGCGACGAGGTCGTGCTGTTCGGCGATCCGACCCTGGGGGTGCCGTCGGCGCGGGAGTGGGCGGATGCCGCCGACACGATCGACTACGAGATCGTCACGCGGATCGGCGCGCGCGTGCCCCGACGGGAGGTCCACGCATGAGCGTCCCCGACGAGATGCTCGGGACGCGCGAGATCGCCGGCCCGGCCGACATGGAAGACCTCGGGCGTGCACTCGGTCGCGCCCTCGAGTCTGGCGACGTCGTGGTGCTCACCGGCCCTCTCGGCGCGGGCAAGACGACCCTGACCCGCGGGATCGGCGAGGGGCTCGGCATCCGGGGTCCGGTTCAGAGCCCGACGTTCGTGATCGCGCGGACGCATCCGTCGCTCGTCGGTGGCGCACCCCTGGTGCACGTGGATGCCTATCGGCTCGGCGCCGCCGTGGAGCTCGACGACCTCGACATCGATGTGGCGCATTCGGTCGTCATCGTGGAGTGGGGGCGCGGCGTCGCCGAGTACCTCGCCGACGGGTGGTGGGAGATCGAGATCGAGCGGGAGTCCGGCGGACGCGGCGTCGACAACGCGTGCGGAGAGATCGCCCCGCACACCCTCGACCTCGATGCCGATGCGCCGCGGACCGTGACGATCTCGCGCCGACCCTGACCGTGATTCACGTGGGCTGCCGGTCCCGCTCCGGCGCCGTGCGTCGACCGGGCTGTGCCGCCCACACCTCCCGCAGGGCCCGCAGCGTCTCGTACGCCTGCTCGACGTGGGCGAAGTGTCCGCTGTCCTCGAGGACGCGTTCGCGGTAGTCCGGGATCCGGCGGCGGGCCTCGCGCGAGTCGTGGCGTCCCGCGAACACGTCGTGGCGACCGCGCACGGCCCGCACCGGCGCCGTGATCCGCCGCCACGCATCATCGTCGTGCGTGCGGGCGGCACGCGCGGCGGCGAGGAAGGCGGCCGGGCGGATCTCGTCGGCCAGCGCATCCGAGACGGAACGGTCGACACGATCGGGGTGGCGGAACAGCGGGCGTGAGAGAACCCGCAGCAGTCCGGTGCGGCGCAGTCCCCGCAGCAGCGGACGCGACAGCGAGCCGATGCCGCGCAGGATCGCCATGGCCACCACCATGCCGGCGAAGGCCGGGAGCCGCGCACCGCCCGCGAGCGGGCGGCGGGCGACCGCGCGCACCGCCGCGCCCGTGGGCGAGACGAGGCCCACGGCGACCGTCTGCGCCGGGAACCGGGTGGCGACGTCGAGCGCGACCACGGCGCCCAGCGAGTGCCCCACGATCCGCCACCGCGGGTATCCGAGCGCGCGAGCCACCGCAGCCACGGCATCGGCGACATCCGGCGGCGACGGCACGGCGTCCCGTGACTCGCCCCAGCCGGGAAGATCGATCGCGATGACGTCGTCGACGGAGATGCCGAGTCGGTCGGCCGCGGTCAGCAGCGGCATCCATGTCGTCCACGACCCGGCGGCACCGTGCAGCAGGACGGTGGCCACGGCCCCCTCGGTGCGCCGACCGGCGTGCACGACGACCGGTCCGACGGCCGTGGGCACCACCAGTCGGTGCAGTCCTCGTTCCATACCCCTCATTCGGAGCCGAGGCGTCTCTCGGATGCCTGCGCAACTCCGGCACTTCCGGGGGTCTGAGACCGCCGATCCCCGGGGCTGCCCCTTTTGCCGGAGTTGTGCGCCCCGCCGCCCGCTGCTCGGACGGGGGCACGAGGCAGCCGTCCGGGCAGCGGCGACAACCTTGTCGGACGCCCCGGATACCCTGGAACCGTGATCCTCGGCATCGACACCTCCCTCGGCACGGCCGTGGCGGCGATCGCGCGCGACGGCGAAGTGCTCGCCGACGAGCAGAGCGCGAACCCCCTCGGGCACGCCGAGGTGATCGGTGACCTCCTGCGTCGAGCCGCCGCCGCCGCCCCGGCGCCCTCTCACGTCGCCATCGGCATGGGGCCGGGTCCCTTCACGGGGCTGCGCGTGGGGATTGCGACGGCTCGCGCCTACACCCTGGGGCGTGGCATCCCCGTCGTCCCCGTGCCGAGCCACGACGGCGTCGCGCTGGGCGTGCTCCTCGCCGACGCGCTCACCGGTGCCGACACCCCGCGCTTCGCGGTCGTCACCGACGCCCGCCGCAAAGAGTTCGCCTACAGCGTCTACGACGGCCTCGACGACGATGGCCTGCCGGTGCGGATCGCGGATGCCGCCCTCAGCCCCCGCGATGACCTCGACGCGCGTCTGGCCGAGGCCGATGCGGTCCGGTACGACGCGACGAGCGTCTCGGCCGTGATGATCGCGCTCGTCGCGGCACGCGCGCTGGACGCGGGCCGCACGCTCGCTGACGCCGAGCCGCTGTATTTGCGCAGCCCCGACGTCGTGGCGGCCCACGCCCCGAAGCGGGTGAGCTGATGACGACGCGCGCCGCCACCGCGGCCGACCTCGACGCGATCATGGCGCTCGAGCACGCGTCGTTCCCCACCGACGCGTGGAGCCCCGCGATGATGCGCGAAGAACTCGCGTCGCCGCACGGCTGGTACGTCGTGGTCGAAGAGGCCGGGCGCCTCGTCGGCTACGCCGGGCTGCGCGCCGCGCGGGGGGCCCGGGATGCCGACATCCAGACCATCACGATCGCCGAGACCGCGCGCGGTCGCGGCCGCGGCCGCGCGCTGCTGACCGAACTCCTCGCCGAGGCCGAGCGTCGGGGCGTGCACGCGGTGTTCCTCGAGGTGCGCGCCGACAACCCGGTCGCCCAGGCGCTGTACGCCTCGGAGGGATTCGCTGAGGTGGGACGCCGCCCGCGGTACTACCAGCCCGACGACGTCGACGCGATCGTCATGCAACTCGACCTGCGGGGATGGGCCGCGCGCCGCACGCCCGACGACGCGGCGGCGACCGGAAAGGGATGGTGCTGATGGACGCGCCCCTCGTGCTGGGCATCGAGACCAGCTGCGACGAGACCGGTATCGGGATCGTCCGCGGCCGGCAGCTCCTCAGCAACACCATCGCCTCGAGCATGGACGAGCACGCCCGTTACGGCGGCGTCGTGCCCGAGGTCGCCGCGCGCGCGCACCTGGAGGCGCTGCAGCCCTCGATCGACGCGGCGCTCGCCGAAGCCGGCGTGGCCCTGTCCGACATCGACGCGGTGGCCGTGACGAGCGGCCCCGGACTCGCCGGGGCGCTCATGGTCGGCGTGGGCGCCGCGAAAGGGCTCGCGGTCGCCCTCGACAAGCCGCTGTACGCGGTGAACCACCTCGTCGGGCACATCGCGGCCGACATCCTCGACGCCGACGCGGGGGAGCTGGAGTACCCGACCGTCGCGCTGCTGGTGAGCGGCGGGCACACTTCCCTGCTGCTCGTGCGCGATCTCACCAGCGACGTCGAACTCCTCGGCGAGACGATGGACGACGCCGCGGGGGAGGCGTTCGACAAGGTCGCGCGCCTGTTGAAGCTGCCGTACCCCGGCGGCCCCGAGATCGATCGCGCCGCGGCTACGGGTGACCCGACCGCGATCCGCTTCCCCCGTGGGCTTTCGCGGGCCTCCGACATGGCATCCCACCGCTACGACTTCTCGTTCTCGGGCCTGAAGACCGCGGTCGCCCGGTGGGTCGAGCAGCACGAGGCGGCGGGTGAGCCGGTGCCGGTGGCCGACGTGGCCGCGTCGTTCCGCGAGGCCGTGGTCGACGTGCTCGTCACCAAGGCACTGGACGCGTGCGAGCGGTACGGCGTTCCTCGGCTGCTCCTGGGCGGCGGGGTCATCGCGAACAAGCGCTTGCGTGACGTCGCCCTCGAACGCGCAGCCGCCGCCGGCGTCGCCGTGCGCATCCCGCCGCTGCGGCTCTGCACCGACAACGGCGCGATGATCGCTGCGCTCGCCGCCGAGCTCATCGCGTCGGGCCGCCGCCCGTCGACCGTGGCCTTCGGTGCCGACTCCACGCTCCCGGTGACCGAGATCCAGGTCGCCGAGGACCCGGATGCCGCGGCCCCCGGCGCGGCATCCGGGTC
>NZ_CAKKMM010000081.1:0-13185 GCF_918698205.1 Microbacterium sp. Bi128
GTGCGAGAGAGGCGACGAGCCAGAGCACGGCCGCGACGCCCCCGCCGACGGTCTCGCGGAACGCCGATCGGGCACCGGCATCCCACTCCGTCGGCAACCGCTCGGCGACCGGCTTCGGCGTGAGTTCGCGCACCGCGGGACGCAGGACGCACCGCCAGACCACCAGAAGCACGAAAGCGACGAGCACCGTCACGGGCACCCACAGCGGATCGTGCGTCATCGCGTAATCCGGCACCATGCCTCGAAGGAACAACGGCAGGTCGGGTGTCATCGCCCCCACGGCGATGGCCGCCGGCACCAGTCGCGTGCGCACGAAGGGGAGTGCGACGACGGCGTGGCTCGGCGTGAAGGGCATGTCAGCCGACGAACACTCCGGCGAGGGTCTTCTTGCCGCGACGGACGACCGACACTCCCCCGGGTAGAGACCCGGTGACCACGACATCGTCGGAGCCGACCTTCTCGCCGTCCAGGGAGACGCCGCCCTGCGCGATCGCTCGCCGCGCCTCGCTCAAGCTGCTCACGAGTCCCGTCGCCGTCAGCGCATCCACGACCGTCGAGCCCGCGGCGAGCGACGCGTGCGGGAGTTCTTCGAGAGCGGTACGGAGCACCCTGGCATCCAATGCGCGGAGATCACCCTGACCGAAAAGAGCCTCGGTGGCCGCGATGACCGCGTCGGCTGCCTCGGGGCCGTGCACCGTCGTGATCACCTCGCGCGCCAGTCGCTTCTGCGCCGCGCGACGGAAGGGCTCTTCGGCGACGAGACGGGCGTACTCCTCGATCTCGGCGCGGGTGAGGAAAGTGAACACCTTCAAGCGTTCGACGACGTCGCGGTCATCGGTGTTGAGCCAGAACTGGTACATCGTCCAGGGGCTGCACATCTCGGCATCCAGCCAGATCGCGTTGCCCTCGCTCTTGCCGAATTTCGTGCCGTCGCTGTTGGTGATCAGCGGCGTTCCGATGGCGTGGGCGGAGACCCCTTCGACGCGACGGATCAGATCGGTGCCGCTGGTGAGGTTGCCCCACTGGTCACTGCCGCCGGTCTGAAGGACGCAGCCGTACGCACGGTAGAGCTCGAGGTAGTCCATCCCCTGCAGGATCTGGTAGCTGAACTCGGTGTAGCTGATGCCAGCCTCGGAGTTCAGCCGCGCGCTGACGGCGTCCTTCTTGAGCATCGTGCCGACCCGGTAGTGCTTACCGATCTCGCGCAGGAAGTCGATCGCGCTGAGGGGAGCCGTCCAATCGAGGTTGTTGACCATCCGCGCGGCACTGTCGCCCTCGAAGCTGAGGAAACGCTCGACCTGCAGACGCAGGCGGTCGACCCACTCGGCGACCGTCTCCCGCGTGTTGAGCGTGCGCTCGGCCGTAGGGCGGGGATCGCCGATCAGACCCGTCGACCCTCCGACCAGACCGAGCGGCCGGTGACCGGCGAGCTGCAGCCGACGCATCGTGAGCAGCTGGACGAGGTTACCCAGATGAAGGCTCGGCGCCGTCGGATCGAAACCGCAGTAGAAGACGATCGGGGGGCCGGCGAGGAGATCCCGCAGGTCGTCCTGATCGGTCGAGACGTGGATCAGTCCGCGCCAGACCAGCTCGTCCCACACCGAATCGAAGGCGGGGTCGTTGGCGGGCTCGAGAGCGCGAACGGAAGCATCGTCGAAGGGCGCGGACACTCTCCCAGGCTATCAGCGGCGACCGGGCGCCTCGGTTGTCGGGCGCCGGTCAGACGCCCCCGACACCCCACCACACGAGGAACGCTGCGGCGAGCGCCGTGACCCAGCTGACGAGGCTCCCGATGAGGAAGTACTCCGCGCGATCGCCGCCCTCGCCGTCGCGCGAGATCTCGGGGAAACGCACGATGCCCTTGGCCGCGAGGACCGCCGCCAAGAGGGTGTAGGCGCCCGCGAGGGTCAGCGCGAAGACCAGGATGCGCTCGAGCGGGCCGATCAGACGCCCGCCGCGCAGGGTTCCGGGAGCGTCGCCGGTGGAGGGGGCCACGCGCTCCCCCATCTCGGCGCGCAGTGCGATACGGACGACGGCGTTGCCGGACTCGAGGAGGAACAGCAGACAGCCGGCGACCAGGAACAGGACGTCGACGGAGAGGCCCTCGCGCGGACCGTACGCGACCCACACCGCCCCGACCAGTCCGGGGCTCGGACGTGCGGGTGCCACGACCACACAGGCGGCGGCGGCCACGCCCAGCAGCCCCACGGGCCAGAGTCCCGCCCGCGCCGGGCCCGATTCCGGCACGACCCAGGTCCAGATCGCGGCGACGGCGACGGCGAGGAGGCCGGCGACGATGGCATCGGCCCCGGCCGACAGCGCCACCAGCACCGCGGCCGCGATCACGAACGCCACGATGCGGCGACCGGGGACGAGGCGGCGCACCAGGTCGACGCCGCCGACCGCGACCAGGAGCAGGCCCGCGGCGATCACGACGCACTCCCGGAGCTCAGCGTGAGGAAGCCCTCGACGACAGCGGCCGACCCGGCGGAGGCGAGAGCCTGCGACACCGCGGACTGCGTGATGCCCTCGTCGGCGGCGAGATCGCGCTGCGACCGCCCCAGGCATCGGCCGTACGTGAGACGGCGCGTGCGTTCGCTCATCGACGACACCAGGTGATCGCGTGAGAGCACGTAGGCATTCGCCAGCGCCACCTCGTGCCGCACGGCGGCATCCGCGGATTCGGAGGCCTCGACCCACGTGCGCGCGAGGGGCGCGAGGCGCTGCTGCATCGTCTCGACCCGCTCGATCGCCGCCCGGGCCGCCCACCACGCGGGCCCCTCGGGGATCGTGCGCCCGTCCAGCTCGACCGGACGCACCTCGCCGAACCCCACCCCGAAACGGCAATCCACGCCATCGGGCAGGTTCAGCCGCACCAGAAGCAGCGATGCCACGGCCGCGCCGATCGTGGCGTACTCGCCCTGCAGTTCGTCGCCCACCACGGCCGTGAGCGGGGCGAGCGCGAGCGGGATGTCGCCTTCGGTGCGCGCGACGGCCGCCGCGATCGCACGCTGCGCCTCGGCTCGATCGCCCAGCTCGCGGGAGCGGACGATGTCGGCGATGACGGCGGCGATCATGTGATCAGCTTATGGCTTATTGATCATGATTGATAAGCGAATAGCTGATTCAGATACCGAGTGAGTGGGCGGCGGCCTGAGCGCGCGACACCAGTTCGGCGCGCTGATCGTTCACCCGTTCCGGCGCGGTTCCGCCGGCGCCGGTCCGACTCGCCACCGATCCCTCGATCGACAGCACGCCCCGTACCTCGGGTGTCAGCGACGGAGAGACGGATGCCAGGAGGGCATCGTCGGCGTCTTCCAGACCGATGCCCCGGTCTTCGCACGCACGCACCAGCGCGCCGGAGATCTCGTGCGCATCGCGGAAGGCGACGCCCTGCCGCACCAGCCATTCGGCGACGTCGGTCGCGAGGGAGAATCCCTGCGGCGCGAGCTCGGCCATCCGGTCGGTGTGGAAACGGAGGGTGGAGATCATCCCCGAGAACGCGGGCAGGACGAGCTCGAGGGTGCGGACCGAGTCGAAGACCGGCTCTTTGTCTTCTTGGAGGTCGCGGTTGTAGGCCAGCGGGAGACCCTTGAGCGTCGCGAGCAGACCGGAGAGGTTTCCGATCAGTCGTCCCGCCTTGCCGCGGGCGAGCTCGGCGATGTCGGGGTTCTTCTTCTGGGGCATGATGCTCGACCCCGTCGAATAGGCGTCGTCGAGGGTGACGAAGCCGAACTCCCGCGTGTTCCACAGGATGACGTCCTCTGCCAGACGCGAGAGATCGACGCCGATCATCGCGGTGACGAACGCGAACTCGGCGACCACGTCGCGCGACGCCGTGCCGTCGAGGGAGTTCTCGGCCGGACGCGCGAGGCCGAGGCGGTCGGCGACCAGCTGCGGGTCGAGACCCAGAGTCGCCCCGGCGAGCGCACCACCGCCGTAGGGCGAGACCGAGGCCCGCACCGACCAGTCGCGCAGGCGCTCGATCCCGCGGACGAACGCCCAGCCGTACGCCTGCAGGTGGTGGGCGAGCAGCACGGGCTGCGCGTGCTGCAGGTGCGTGCGACCGGGCATGATGGCCGACTCGTGGGCGGCTGCTTGCGAGACGAGCGCGTCGACGAGCCGGAGCAGCTCGCGCGTGATGGTTCGGGAGTGGTCGAGCAGGTAGAGGCGGACGAGCGTCGCGATCTGGTCGTTGCGGCTGCGTCCGGCGCGGAGCTTGCCGCCCAGGGCCGGGCCCACCGTCTCGATGAGCACCCGCTCGAGGGCGCCGTGCACGTCTTCGTCGCTCGGAGCGGCGACGAGAGTGCCCGCCCGTACCCGACCGGCGAGGTCGTCGAGACCGGCGTGCATGTCGCGCGCCTCATCGGCGGAGAGATAGCCCGCGGCTTCGAGCGCGGCGGCGTGCGCGTGCGAACCGGCGATGTCGTACAACGCGAGGTCCCAATCGAAGTGCGTGGAGCGGCTCAGCGCCGCCAGCTCGGGAGAGGGCCCGCCCGAGAAACGGGCACCCCACAGGGCGCCCTCGTTCGTGGCCTGACCGGTCTCGCTGCTCATGCGTCCCAGCCTAGCGAGAGCAGCGGACACCACCCGGCCGGGTCAGGGCACGGGCGCCGGGGGCGCGGCATCCGGTCGGGCGGGCGCGCCCACCACGCGACGCACGATGCCGTCGATCAGCGCCTCGAGCGGTCCGCGGCCGATCAGGAGAGCCCACGCCGTGCACGCGGCGACGAGCCCCAGTGTCAGGGGCAGGAACAGTCCGGCCTCGCGCACGCCGAAGAGGTCGGACGTGTCGCCGAGCACCGCGGCGGCGAACATCGCCCACACGACCAGCTGCACCACGTAGGCCGTCAGCGGAAGGGACCCGACGGCCCGAATCGGGATCGCCGGCCACCGCAGCGGCGTCCGGCACACCAACAGGCACATCCCGATCACGGCGATCGCGAAGCCACCGGAGCCGATGACCTCCCACACCCCCGACGAATGCGCCTCGGCGCTCCACACCGCAGCGACGTACGGCCCGGCCACCGACACGGCCGGCCCGGTCACGATCGCGACACCGTACCCGAGGGCGGACAGCGCCGCTCCGATCACCGTGATCGCGGCTTGCACGGGCAGCCGCCGCAGGTCGAGGCGCCCGAGACCCATACCCGCCAGGAGGAACGCGATCCAGACGGGGAACGGATACGCCCACCCGACCAGCGCCTGCAGCTCCTCTCCCCCGCGTCCGTTCCACAGCGGAGCAGCGTCGAGAACGGGGAAGACCCACGGGGCGACGGCCGCGACGAGGGCCGCGGCCAGAAAGAGACCGCGCGGCCGCATTCCGAGGAACGGCAGCGACAGCGCGAAGAGCAGCGCGTACGCCGGGAGGATCACGTAGACGGGGACCCCGGTGAGCACCAACAGGATGCCGATCACCCAGAGCAGGCCACCGCGCAGGGCCAGCCGCCCGGCGGCGCGGGCACGGGCGGGCCCCACGAGGGGGCGCGTGCCCCCGGTGACCAGCGCGATCGAGACACCGGCGAGTGTGGCGAAGAGGATCGACGAACGGCCGTTGACCACGTCGAGCCAGGTCGACGGGTCCTCCGCATCGAACGGATCGATCGTCACCAGATGCGCGGCGAGCATCCCGACCACCGCCAGTCCGCGCGCGAGATCGATGCCGACGAGCCGGGCCGGGCCGTCGAAACGGCCCCAGGCCCGGCTCGCCCGCGTCATCGGTCCTGACGCAGCAGCCACACCAGCAACGCCTTCTGGGCGTGCAGTCGGTTCTCGGCCTCGTCCCACACGACGCTCTGCGGACCGTCGATGACCTCGGCATCCACTTCGTACCCGCGGTCGGCGGGCAGGCAGTGGATGAAGATCGCCTCGCCGTCGGCGCGCGCCATGAGGTCGGGGGTGACTTTGAACCCACCGAGATCGCGGATGCGCGCGATCTTCTCCTCTTCCTTGCCCATCGACACCCAGGTGTCGGTGACGACGACGTCGGCCCCGGATGCCGCGCCCTCGGGGTCGCAGGTCAACGTCACCGACCCTCCCGTCGCCGCGGCGATGCGCTCGGCGTCGGCGATCACGTCGGCGCGGGGCGCGTACTCCGCGGGGGACGCGACGCGCACGTGCATCCCGGCCGTGACACCGGCCAGGACGTACGAGTGCGCCATGTTGCTCTGACCGTCGCCGAAGAAGGACAGCGTCAGACCGGCCAGCTCGCCCTTGTGCTCACGGATCGTGAGCAGGTCGGCCAGCAGCTGGCACGGGTGGAAGTCGTCGCTGAGGGCGTTGACGACGGGGACGCGCGTCCCCCGGGCCATCTCTTCGAGCCCGGCCTGCGCGTACGTGCGCCACACGATCGCGGCGACCTGCCGCTCGAGCACGCGCGCGGTATCGGAGGGGGTCTCCTTGCCGCCGAGCTGGCTGTTCGCGGTGGAGATGATCAGCGGGGAGCCGCCGAGATCGGCGATACCGACCGCGAAGGACACGCGCGTCCGCGTCGAGGACTTGTCGAAGATGACGGCCACCGTCTGAGGACCTTCGAGCGGCTTCTGGGCCCAACGGTCTTTCTTCAGCTCGATCGCAAGGTCGAGGATCTCGGCCTGCTCGGCCGGGCTCAGGTCGTCGTCGCGCAGCAGGTGGCGGGTCACGCGGGGGCTCCTTCGAGGATGAGGGCGTCCGAGACGGTGGCCAGCGCCGCGCCGAACAGGGATAGGAACTCCGCGATCTCGGCATCCCCGATGATCAGCGGCGGCGCGAGACGGATCGTGTCGTCGTTCGCGGCGTTGACGATCAGACCGTGCTCCTGCGCGGCAGCGACGACCGCCTTCGCGACGGGGCTCGTGAGCTCGACACCCAGGAGCAGTCCACGTCCGCGCACACCCGCGACCAGCGGCGAGCCGAGCGCGACGATCCCCGCGCGCAGCTGCGTCTCGCGGGCGGCGGCGTTGGCCACGAGGCCGGCGGACTCGATCTCCTGGAGCACGGCACCGGCGACGGCGGTGCCCAGCGCGTTGCCGCCGAAGGTCGAACCGTGCGTGCCGGGGAAGAACAGCTCGCTCGCGGCTCCGAAGGTGATGAGCGCGCCGATCGGGAACCCGCCGCCGATGCCCTTGGCCACGGTGATGGCATCCGGGACGATGCCCGCGTGCTGGAAGGCGAACCACTCGCCGGTGCGTCCGGCACCCGTCTGGATCTCGTCGACGATGAGCAGGGCCCCGTGGCGCGCGGTGATCTCGCGCGCGGCTTCGAGATAGCCCTCGGGAAGCTCCACGACGCCCGCCTCGCCCTGGATGGGCTCGACGATGAACGCCGCAACGCGATCGTCGACGGCGGCCTCGAGCGCGTCGACCGTGGCGTCGATGTGCTCGACCCCCGGCACCATCGGGAGGAAGTCGGCCTGCAGCGCCGGCTTGCCCGTGAGCGCGAGCGCGCCCATCGTGCGTCCGTGGAACCCGCCCTTCAGGGTCAGGATGCGTGTGCGCTCGGCGCCCCGGCCGTGCAGGCGGGCGAGCTTGAACGCCGCCTCGTTGGCCTCGGCACCGGAATTGGCGAAGTAGACCCGGCCGGTCTCGCCGGTGCCGGCGAGCCGCTTCAGCCGGGCCGCGAGCGCCAGCTGCGGCGGCGTGGCGAAGTAGTTCGAGACGTGCGTGAGGGTGGCGGCCTGCGTGGAGACCGCCTCGACGAAGGCCGGGTGGGCGTGACCCAGCGCATCGACGGCGATCCCCGCCAGGAAGTCGAGGTACTTCTTGCCCTCGCCGTCCCAGATGTACGCACCCTCACCGCGCACGAACAGCGCCATGCGGTCGCCGAAGCTGCGCACGAGGTCGCGTCCGGCATCCTCCTGCCACGAAGGGCCGCGCAGCGACGTCGATTCCTGTGTCGTGTCCGCGTTCACGCGACCACCTCCGTTCCGATTCCCTTACTGGTGAAAAGTTCGACGAGCACCGAGTGCGGCACGCGGCCGTCGATGATCGCGGCCGTGGGCACTCCCCCGTCGACGGCGTCGAGGCACGCCTGCATCTTCGGGATCATGCCGGACTCCAGCCGCGGCACCATCGCGCGCAACTCGGTCGAGGTCAAGTGCGACACGAGGGAGTCGCGGTTGGGCCAGTCGGCGTACAGACCCGGGACGTCGGTGAGGACGACGAGCTTCGCGGCCTTCAGCGCCACCGCGAGCGCGGCCGCCGCGGCATCCGCGTTGACGTTCAGCGACGCACCCGGATGGTCGAGGTCGGGCGCGATGCTCGACACGATCGGCACTCGGCCCGCGGCGAGGTGATCGAGCACCGGCTGCGGGTCGACCGTGACGACGTCGCCGACCCGGCCGAGATCGTGCTCGACCCCGTTGACGACGACGCCGCGACGGCGACCGCCGAACAGCCCCGCGTCCTCGCCGCTGAGCCCCGTCGCGAGCGGTCCGTGCGCGTTGACCTTGGCGACCAGTTGCGGGTTGATCTGGCCGGTCAGCACCATCCGGACCACGCCGATCGCCTCGGTCGAGGTGACGCGGTAGCCGCCGCGGAATTCGCTCGGGATGTCGAGCCGCTCGAGCATCGACGAGATCTGCGGTCCTCCGCCGTGCACGACGACGGGCTTGACCCCCACGTAGCGGAGGTAGGCGATGTCGGCGGCGAAGGCGTCCTGCAGCTCGTCGCTCACCATCGCGTTGCCGCCGTACTTCACCACCACCACCTGGTCGCGGTACTTGCGCACCCACGGCAGCGACTCGACGAGAGTCACCGCCCGCTCGCTGGCTTCGGCCGGATCGGTGTCCTGGATATCGATGTCGCTCATGAGGAGTAGGCGCTGTTCTCGTGGACGTAGTCGTGCGTGAGGTCGTTGGTGCGGATCGTGGCCGCGGCCTCGCCGACCCGCAGGTCGATGACGAGGTCGGTCGCGCGCGGGGTCAGGTCGACCTCTTCGCGCGGACGATCGGGTCCGCCCGCGGTGCACACGCGCACACCGTTCATCCAGACGTCGACGTCGTACGGGTCGAAGTCGGCGGACGTCGTGCCGATCGCGGCCAGGACGCGTCCCCAGTTGGGGTCCTGTCCGAAGATCGCGGCCTTGAAGAGGTTGTTGCGGGCGACCGAGCGGCCGACCTCGACGGCGTCGTCCTCGGAGGCTGCGCCGACGACACGGATCGTGATGTCGTGGCTGGCGCCCTCGGCGTCGCCTTGCAACTGGACGGCGAGGTCGTCGCACACCGCGGTCAGCGCGGCGGCGAACTCGTCGGCATCCACCCGGATGCCGCTGGCACCGCTGGACAGGAGGGTCACCTGGTCGTTCGTCGACATGCAGCCGTCCGAATCGAGGCGATCGAAGCTCACCCGGGTCGCCGCGCGCAGGGCCGCCTCGGCCTGGGCGGCGTCGAGCACGGCGTCGGTGGTGACGACGACGAGCATCGTGGCCAGCCCGGGAGCGAGCATGCCCGCGCCCTTCGCCATGCCGCCGATGGTCCAGCCCTCACCGTGGTGAACCGCGCGCTTGGGACGGGAATCGGTGGTCATGATCGCCAGCGACGCGTCCTCGCCCCCGTCCGCCGAGAGGGCGGCGACGCCCTTCTCGACCCCGTCGAGCACCTTGGCCCGGAAGACCTCGTCGCCGGTGCCGATCAGTCCGGTCGAGCACACGACCACGTCGCCGGCCCCGACCCCGAGGAGCTCGGCGGCGCGCTCGGCCGTCTGGTGGGTGGTCTGGAAGCCGAACGATCCGGTGAAGCAGTTCGCGCCGCCGGAGTTGAGCACCACGGCCTCGACGACACCGTCGCGCACGACCTGCTCCGACCACAGGATGGGGTTGGCCTTGGCGCGGTTGGAGGTGAAGACGGCGGCACCCACCTTGTGTGGGCCGCGGTTGACGACCACCGCGACATCGCGCGCGCCGGTCGATTTCAGGCCGACGGCGACACCGGCCGCCTCGAATCCTGCGGGGGCGGTCACGCTCACGGGGCGACTCCGTTCGTCGGAAGCGCCGTGGTCTCGGGGAGACCCAGCGCGATGTTCATGGACTGCACCGCGGCGCCCGCGGTGCCCTTCACCAGATTGTCGACGGCCGCGACGATCACGACGCGATTCGCCGCGCGGTCGATCGCGAGACCGAGGGATGCCACGTTCGCGCCGAGCACGTCGGCCGTCCTCGGGAACGTCCCCGCGGGGAGCACCTCGACGAAGGGCTCGGCGGCGTAGGCGCTCTCCCACGCGTCGCGGATCTCGGCATCCGTCACGTCCTCGCGGATCGGCGCGGAGGAAGTCGCGAGGATCCCGCGCGCCATCGGGACGAGCACGGGGGTGAACGAGATCCGGATGCCGTCGACCGGCGCCCCAGCGGCGCGCAGCGCCTGGAGGATCTCGGGGATGTGCCGGTGCGTGCCGCCGACGGCGTAGGGATTGGCGGTGCCGAGGATCTCGCTCGCGAGAAGGTTCGTCTTCGCGGCTTTCCCGGCCCCGCTCGGGCCCACCGCGAGCACCGAGACGATGTCGCTCGGGTCGATGACACCCGCAGCCACGCCGGGAGCGAGCGAGAGCGACACCGTCGAGGCGTTGCATCCGGGGGCGGCGATCCGCGAGGCCCCGCGCAGGAGCTCGCGCTGCTTCCCCCCGCCCACGAGGAGTTCGGGAACGCCGTACGCCCAGGGCTCGGGGTGGACACCGCCGTAGAAGGCGGCCCAGTCCTCGGCCGAGACGAGCCGATGGTCGGCGCCGGCGTCGATGACGAGCGGCGTGTCGACCAGGGCGTCGGTGTACTGCGCGGACTGCCCGTGCGGGAGGGCCAGGAAGACGACATCGTGACCGGCCAGCACCTCGGGCGTCGTGGGCTGCAACTCGAGATGCGCGAGGGAGCGCAGATGCGGCTGGTGCGCGAGGAGGGGCTGCCCGGCACTCGAGTGCGCGGTGACCGTGCGGATGTCGACGTCGGGATGATCGGCGAGCAAGCGGAGGATCTCGCCGCCCGCGTAGCCGGAGGCGCCGGAGACGGCGACCGAGAGGGTCATGGATCCACCTTAGGAGTCGGGGCTGGTGCTGCATTCAGCGTGAACCGGGGCGGCGACGCCCGTATGCCCGACCGACGGCGGGTTACGAGGTCGCCGAAACTCGGCGTGCGACCCGACGTCGACGCACCACAACGGTGCTCACGGAGAGCTCCTCGTTGCAGACGACGATCGACGACATTCCGCGAGAGTATCCGGCCTGCGCCGACGGGAGCAAATCCGCCGCGAGAGGGCGCCCGTCTCGGCCGACGCGAGGGCATCCATCGACATTTCTCAGCTTGTCCCCCATTTGGGGGACAAGTCCGGGGTATGCTGATCGCACCTGCCCTCATCGTCGGCCACTTCCGACTGCCCCCTCGCCGGCGATGAGGGCAGGCACATGTCCGGGTGACATGTCAGCGACCCGGGACCTCCGCGCCCGCCGACTGCTCGCCGTCGCGCAAGACGGCCCCGAAGCGCTCGGCCGCCACCGCGACACCCGCGAGCTTGGCATCCGACGCCTCCGCCGCGGTCAGCGTGCGGTCCGCGGCGCGGAACCGCAGCGCGAAGGTCAGACTCTTCGTCCCCTCTGCCACCCCGGTGCCGCGGTAGTCGTCCACGAGACGGGCCCCCTCGATGAGCGGAGCTCCGCCTTCGAGCAGCGCCGCGCGGACGTCTCCGGCCGCGGTGCCGACCGGTACGACCACCGAGACGTCCTGCGTCGCCGCCGGGAACCCCGACAGGGATGCCACGACCACGCGGTTCTGCGCGCTCTCGAGGAGCGCATCCAGGTCGAGCTCCGCCACGAGGACACGTCCCGGCAGGTCGGCGGCCGCTGCGACGGTCGGCAGCAGCTCGCCCACGTAGCCCACGTCGGCACCCGCCACCCGGACACGCGCCGTGCGGCCGGGGTGCAGCGCCGCGCGCTGGGCCTGAACCAGCTCGACGTCGACTCCCGCGGCACCCGCGAGGATCCGCACGGCGTCGACCGCATCGGCGAGGTCGGCCGCGACCGCGGCCTGCCCCGGCTGCTTGGGAACGAGGTTCCCCGTCAGCAGCACGGCGACGTGCCGACGCTGCGGCGGGATCGAGGCATCCAGCGCCGTCAGCGTCGCGGCGTCGGGACGCACCGCCAGCGGCGGGACCGACGCGGTGCCGTACTGCACACCGGGCTTGGGAAGGAACACCGTGCCCGCCTCGAACAGCGCGAGGTCGACGATCCCGCGCGAGAGGTTGCGGTGCGCGACCTGCAGCAGGCCCGGGACGAGCGAGCGCCGCAGGAAGGGCGCCAGACCGTCGAGCGGGTTGGCGAGCTTGACGCTCGGCAACGTCTCACCCGAGGGCGAGCCGTGCAGGTCGTTCTGCTCGGCGGTCGTGAACGGGAACGAGGGCGTCTCGACGAAGCCCGCCGCGGCCAGCGTGTTGCTCACGCGACGACGGCCCTGCTGAGCGGAGGTCAGACCGCGCCCCGACGGCGGCGTGGGCAGCACGGACGGGATCCGGTCGTACCCCTCGATGCGCGCGACCTCTTCGGCCAGCGTCCACTTGTCGGTGAGGTCGGGACGCCATGACGGCGCGACGACCGACCAGCCGGTCTCGCGGCGCTCGACGGTGCACCCGATCAGGCGCAGCGCACGCTCGACCTCGTCGTCGGTGTACTCGACGCCGATCAGCCCCGATACGAACCCCGACGGCAGGACGATCGCGTCGCGCGCGAAGGTCTCGGCGAGCGATCCGCCGACCTCGGTGTCGAGAGAGCCACCGGCCAGCTCGACCATCAGCGACGCCACGCGCTCGGCCGCGACGAAGGCGACGAGCGGGTCGACGCCGCGCTCGAAGCGCCGCGAGGCCTCGGAGGGCAGCTTGTGCCGGCGCGCCGTACGGGCGATCGAGACCTGGTCGAAGGTGGCTGCCTCGATCAGGACGTTGCGCGTCGCATCGCTCATCTCGGTCGGGCCACCGCCCATGACGCCCGCCAGACCGATGGGGCCGGACTCGTCGGTGATGAGCAGATCCTCGTCGTGCAGCGTGCGCACCTGGCCGTCCAGCGTCTCGAGCTTCTCGCCCGCCGTCGCACGACGGACGGTGATCCCCCCCTGCAGACGGTCGAGGTCGTAGCCGTGGATCGGCTGGCCGAGCTCGAGCATGACGTAGTTCGTGATGTCGATCAGGACACCGCGCGACCGGATGCCGGCGAGCGACAGGCGCGTGATCAGCCACCG
>NZ_CAKKMM010000082.1:0-13031 GCF_918698205.1 Microbacterium sp. Bi128
CTCATGTCCGCCCCTGCCCGTCCCGGTCATCGTAGCGGCCGGGCGGGGCCGTCGAATCCCCGTCCCGACGTCATCGGCGAGCGCCCGCTCCCGGCGAGCGGTGGGCCCGGTGCACCACCAGGGCGAGGTGCAGGGCCGCCAGGACCTCGCCATCGTCGAGGTCGACTCCGAGCACCCGCTCGGCCAGGTCGAGCCGCTGGTAGAACACCGAGCGCGAGACGTGCGCTGCCGCCGCCGCGGCGGTGCGGTTGCCGGGGTGGGCGACGATCGCCGACAGCGCGGCCAGCAGGTCGCGGCGACGCGTGGGAGGGGAGGCCAGCACGGGAGCGAGCAGATCCTCTCCGTGTTCGAGGAGGCGGTGGTCGCCCCGGAGCGACGAGACGAAGCGGACGAGCGGATGCCGCACCACCCAGTGCACCGTCCCCTCGGGCAGATCCCCCACCTCGGCCAGGTCGAGGGCCTGTTCGAGCGAGTCGAGGAGACGCGGGACGGAGTCCGCCCCGGGCTCCCCCTCCACGCGCGGCCCGATCGACAGCCGGGGCGGCTGCCCCTCTCCGCGCAGCCGCGCGAGGAAACGGTCGGCGGCGGCACCCGCGAAGGTCGTCCCCGTCGGCACGGCCAAGAGGACCGGCATCCACCCCTCCGCGCGCTCGCCGGATCCCCGCGGGGTGCCGCACAGCGCACGCCCGCCGATCTCGACCGCCGCGGCTTCGACGGCGTCCGCGGCCGCGCCGTCGAGAGCGAGGCCGAACAAGACCGCGCCCGCAAGGTCGATCCGCGCAGCGCCCAGGAGCGCGGCCACCTCGGCGGTGGAGCCGTAGCGCCCGCCGAGCAGCGCGTCCATGAGGCGACGGCGACCGAGCCGGGCCCAGTCGTCGCCGTCGGGATCGGCGAGGCGTCCGAGCGCCAGGGCCGTCGCGCCCTGCTCGAGGACGGCCCGGCGTCCGGCCGGATGCGGCGGCCCGGCGAGGGCGACGAGCGTCGCCCAACGGATGCCGCGCGCCTCCACCGCGACGATCGAGCGGCCGTCGTCGCCGTCGTCGGCGGATCGCCGTGAACGCTCCTGCCAATCGTGCAGCACCGCGGGGTCGGCATCCGCGAGGTCGGCCACGATCACCTCGTGAGCGAGCGATTCCAGTACGACCGGCGCCCGCAGGGTCTGCGCGAGACGCTCCACGACGTAGTCGGCGGGGGCACCGCGCAAGGCGAGCGAGGTGAAGAGCGTGCGCACCTCGTCGCGGGCGCGGAGCGCGGCGGTCTGATCGTCGATGATCCGCCGGTGCACCTCCTCGGTCACCGCGACGAACTTGATCTCGCGATGGAGCGCGATCAGCGCGAGACCGGAGGCCGCCGCGGCGTCGACGACGACGGCCGGAACGTAGCGGTAGTGCGCGCCGAGCTCGATGACGATCCCGACCAGCCCCGCGCGGACGAACTCCGCCACGAGGGCCCGCAGGTCGGCGGGGTCCTCGGGCCACGCCGACGCGGTGGTGAGCAGGAGCTCGCCGCCGTCGAGGAGCCGCGCGGCGCTCGGGCTGTCCGAGACGTGCACCCACCGCACGGGTGTCGCCAGCCCCTCCGCACCGACGAGCACTTCGGGGGCTCCCGCGGCCAGCGCGGGGGTGTCGAGCACCTCGGCGAGCGTCGGCAGGCCCCGGTCGGACACCGGGGTCGCGGCATCCGGACGATCTGTCCGGACTCGCCCGTCTTCGCGACGATCAGCCATGAGCGCTTCCCCCTTGTCGTGCCGCAGAATCGGCAGAGAACACCCTACGGCGGCGCCGGTCGATGTGTCCGGATGACCGCTGATTCCGAGGAGGATCCGCATGACCGTCATCCACCACCACGTCAACGGCGAAGCGACCGGCCGCGCGGAGCGCACGGGCGACGTGTTCGATCCCGCCACGGGCGCGGTCCAGGCGCACGTCGCCTTCGCCACCACCGCCGAGGTCGATGAGGCGATCGCCGCCGCGAAGGCCGCGCTCCCCGCGTGGCGGGCGACGAGCCTCATCAAGCGCGCCGACGTCTTCTTCCGGCTGCGCCACCTCCTGGTGGAGCGCACCGACGAACTCGCCGCGATCATCACCGCCGAGCACGGGAAGGTCCTCTCGGATGCCAAGGGCGAGATCAGCCGCGGGATCGAGAACGTCGAGTTCGCCGCGGGCCTCGTGCACCTGCTGAAGGGCGAGCACGCCGAGCAGGTCAGCCGCGGCGTCGACGTGCACTCGGTCAAGCAGCCGGTCGGTGTGGTCGCCGCGGTCACCCCGTTCAACTTCCCGGTCATGGTGCCGCTGTGGATGACGGCCTCGGCGATCGCGTGCGGCAACACCGTGGTGCTCAAGCCCAGCGAGAAGGACCCCTCCGCGGCGATCTTCCTCGCCGAGCTCTACGAGGAGGCGGGGCTCCCCGCCGGCGTCCTCAATGTCGTGCACGGCGACAAGGTGGCGGTGGACGCGCTGCTGGACTCCCCCGACGTCCGGGCGGTGAGCTTCGTCGGCTCCACCCCGATCGCGAGGTCGATCTACTCGCGCGCGGCCGAGAACGGCAAGCGCGTGCAGGCCCTCGGCGGCGCGAAGAACCACATGGTCGTCATGCCCGACGCCGACCTCGACTCGGCCGCCGACGCCGCCGTCTCGGCCGCGTACGGCTCGGCCGGCGAGCGCTGCATGGCCGTCTCGGTGCTCGTCGCGGTGGGCGACGACGTGGCCGACGTTCTCGTCGAGAAGGTCGCGAGCCGCATCGCGGGTCTGAAGATCGGTCCCGGAACGGATGCCGCGAGCGAAATGGGTCCGCTCATCACGCGCGAGCACCGCGACAAGGTCGCCTCGTACGTCACGGGCGCCGCGGCCGAGGGCGCCGAGGTCGTCGTGGACGGCACGACGCAGCAGTTCGAGGGCGACGGCTTCTTCATCGGCGTCTCGCTCGTGGACCGCGTCGCCCCCGGGATGAAGGTGTACGACGACGAGATCTTCGGCCCCGTCCTCTCGGTCGTCCGGGTGAAGAGCTACGACGAGGCCGTCGAACTCATCAACACGAGCCCGTTCGCCAACGGCACGGCCGTCTTCACACGCGACGGCGGCACCGCCCGGCAGTTCGAGTTCGACATCGAGGTGGGCATGGTGGGCGTGAACGTCCCGATCCCCGTCCCGGTCGGCGCGTTCTCGTTCGGCGGCTGGCGCAACTCGCTCTTCGGCGACTCGCACATCTACGGCCCCGAGTCGATCCACTTCTACACGCGCAGCAAGGTCGTCACGACCCGCTGGCCCGACCCGAGCGAGAGCCAGATCAGCCTCGGGTTCCCGAGCAACCACTGAGTCCGCGGCATCCGGAAAGGAACGATCATGACCCTCACCTCCCCCGACGTGACCGCCGAGGCGCAGGTCCGCGCCGACGACCGCGCGCACGTCTTCCACTCGTGGAGTGCTCAGGCGCTCATCGACCCGCTCCCCGTCGCCGGCGGCGAGGGCGCGACCTTCTGGGACCACCACGGCACCCGGTACCTCGACTTCTCGTCGCAACTGGTCAACCTCAACCTCGGGCACCAGCACCCCGACCTGGTCGCGGCGATCCAACGGCAGGCGGGCGAACTCGCCACGATCCAGCCCGCGATGGCCAACGGCACGCGGGGAGAACTCGCGCGGCTGATCTCCGAGGTGGCGCCCGAGGGCTTCTCGAAGGTGTTCTTCACCAACGGCGGAGCGGATGCCAACGAGAACGCGGTCCGCATGGCGCGCCTGGTCACCGGGAAGCGCAAGGTGCTCGCGATGTACCGCAGCTACCACGGCAACACCTCCACCGCGATCACGCTCACGGGTGACCCGCGCCGCTGGGCCAACGAGCCCGCGGACGCGTCGGTCGTGCACTTCTTCGGTCCGTACGCGTACCGGTCGGCCTTCCACTCGGCCTCCGAAGAAGAAGAGACCGCCCGCGCCCTCGAGCACCTCGAGCAGACGATCATCCTCGAGGGGGCCTCGACGATCGGGGCGATCATCCTCGAGACCGTCGTCGGGACCAACGGCGTGCTCGTCCCGCCGCCGGGCTACCTGCCGGGCGTGCGGGCCCTGTGCGACAAGTACGGCATCCTCTACATCGCCGACGAGGTCATGGTCGGCTTCGGCCGCATCGGCGAGTGGTTCGCCGTCGACGCGTTCGACGTCAGGCCCGACCTGATCACCTTCGCCAAGGGCGTGAACTCCGGCTACGTGCCGCTGGGCGGAGTCGTGATCTCGGATGCCATCGCCAGCCACTTCGACACCGTGTCGTTCCCCGGCGGCCTGACGTACTCGGGCCACCCGCTCGCGTGCGCGCCGGGGATCGCGACGTTCGAGGTGTTCCGTCGCGACGGGATCCTCGAGCGCGTGCGCGACCTCGGCGAGCGCGTCGTCGAGCCGCGTCTGCGCGAAATGGCTGAGACGCACCCGTCGGTCGGCGAGATCCGGGGGCGCGGGCTGTTCTGGGCGATCGAGCTCGTCCGCGACCGCGAGACGCGCGAGCCCCTCGTGCCGTTCAACGCCGCCGGCGCGGACGCGGCGCCGATGGCCGCGTTCGCCGCCGCGTGCAAGAAGGCCGGCCTCTGGCCGTTCACGCACTTCAATCGCGTCCACGTCGCCCCGCCGCTGATCATCTCCGAAGAGGATCTCGTCCGCGGCCTCGACATCATCGACGAGGCCCTCGCCGTCGCCGACGAGGCGGCCGCCGCGTGAAGCTCCTGCAGAACGTCGTCGACGGCGTCTCCACGCCGTCGACGGGCGCGATGATCGACCTCGTCAGTCCCGTCACCGGCGAGGTGTACGGCCAGGCGCCGTGCTCGACGGCGGAAGAGGTGGATGCCGCGTTCGCCGCGGCATCCCGAGCCTTCGCGTCGTGGCGACTCACGACTCCGGCCGCACGACAGTTGGCGCTGTTCCGCCTCGCCGACGCGCTCGCGACCCACGCGGAGGAGTTCGCCGACCTGGAGTCCGAGGACACCGGTAAGCCGCGGGCGACGCTCGTCGCCGACGAGATCGAGCAGTCGGTCGACCAGCTGCGGTTCTTCGCCGGAGCCGCGCGCGATCTCGACGGGCGGGCGGCGGCGGAGTACGCCGAAGGCTTCACGTCGTACGTCCGCCGCGAGCCGATCGGCGTGGTCGCGCAAGTGACGCCGTGGAACTACCCGCTCAACATGGCGATCTGGAAGATCGCGCCGGCGATCGCCGCGGGCAACACCGTGGTGCTCAAGCCCAGCGAGACCACGCCGCAGACGACCGTGCGACTCGCGCAGCTCGCCGCCGAGATCCTGCCCCCCGGGGTGCTGAACGTCGTCCTCGGCGACCGCGAGACCGGGCGCGCGCTCGTGGAGCACCCGACGCCGCAGCTCGTCGCGATCACCGGTTCGGTGCGCGCGGGTATGCAGGTCGCCGAGTCCGCCGCGCGGCAGGTGAAACGCGTGCACCTGGAACTCGGCGGCAAGGCGCCCGCGATCGTGTTCCCGGACGCCGACCTGGATGCCGCGGCGGCGGGGATCGCGCAGGCGGCGTTCTTCAACGCCGGGCAGGACTGCACCGCCGCGACCCGCGTGCTCGTGCACTCCTCGCTGCACGACGCGTTCGTGGAGCGCCTGGTGGCGTACGTCGAGGAGCACGTGCGCACCGGCTCCCCCGACGACCCCGCGGCGTTCTTCGGGCCGGTCAACAACCCCGACCAGCTCGCGCGCGTGCAGGGGTTCATCGACCGGCTGCCCGCCCACGCGCACGTGGCGACCGGGGGCGCACGCGTCGGCGACACCGGCTGCTTCTTCGCCCCGACCATCGTCACCGGGCTGCGGCAGGACGACGAGCTCGTGCAGCAGGAGGTGTTCGGACCGGTCCTGGCCGTGCAGCCGTTCGACGACGACGCCGAGGCGCTGACCCTGGCCAACGGCGTGCCGTACGCTCTCGCGGCATCCGTCTGGACCCGGGAGCACGGCCGCGCGATGCGCTTCAGCCGCGACCTGGACTTCGGGTGCGTCTGGATCAACGCGCACATCCCGTTCGTCTCGGACATGCCGCACGGCGGCTTCAAGCACTCGGGATACGGCAAGGACCTCTCGGTCTACGGCTTCGAGGACTACACGCGCCTCAAGCACGTGATGTCGAGCCTGGCCTGACGCCGCTCAGGCGCCGGACGTCTCCGTCTCGTCGGGGCTGTCCGGCGCCTCCCCCGGCACGTCTGTCGGCGCACCGCGCAGCGCCGCGACGCGCCGAGCGTGGTCGACGGCGCCCTCGAAGCCGGCATCCGGATCGTCCATCAGGGCGCGCGTGGCGAGAGCGTGCACGCGTACGGCCTCGTCAGCGGACTCCGCCGCGGCGTCGACCGCGCCACCCGCCTCTTCGCCGATCATGACGAACGCCCGGCTGAGGCTCCGGCGGGTCTCGATGTCGCCCCGGCCGAGGTGTCGCACCAGCTCGTCGGCGAGGGCGACCCGCTCGGCATCCGGCACGAGCCCGGCCGCAGCCCGCCAGGCGGCGCGCGCGACGGCGGTCTCTTCATCGTGCAGGAGCGCCGGGGTGATCGCGGACCAGGTGGCCGGGTCGCCGATCTTCGTCAGCGTGTGCAGCCCCTGGCTGCGCGCCTGCGGGAAGGGGGAACCGAGCTCGGGCAGGACCGCGGGAACGACCTTCGCCGGGTCGTGGCGGGTCAGCGCCCAGGTGAGCATGTCACGGACGAAGAAGTCGGGCTCGACGGCGCAGCGGTCGACCAGCACGGCGATGAAGAGCTCGTTCGGACGGGTTCCGGCATCCATCGCCGCGCGCAGCCGCGCGGACGCATCCGTGTGCTCCAGGGCGGCCCGCAGCCCCGCCGTGATCTCCGCGTCGCCCATGGTCGACCCCATTCCCTCGTCGTGCGCCACAGCATGGCATCCCCCATCCTCCGTCCCCCACCGCCGTCGCCGGGCCGTCAGCGCCGAGAACCACGAGGACGACGGTTTCCGCGGTGTTACGGCCTGGTGAAAGTCAAATCCATCATTGAAACGGCGGGTAAACGGCTGATACCGTCGCCCCATCATGAGCATCTCGGCGGAACGGCGACCGGTCCTCGACAGCGTGTCGAAGGCCATCGTCGAGCAACTGCAGGAAGACGGGCGCCGCTCGTATGCCGAGATCGGCAAGGCCGTCGGCCTCAGCGAGACCGCCACGCGACAGCGCGTGCAGAAACTGCAGGACGCGGGTGTCCTGCAGATCGTGGCGGTCACCGACCCGCTGCAGCTCGGCTTCGCCCGCCAAGCGATGATCGGCGTCCGGGTGTCCGGCGACACCCGGGTGGTCGCCGCCGAGATGGCGGAACTACCCGGTGTGACGTACGTCGTCTCCACCGCCGGTTCCTTCGACCTGCTCGTCGAGGTCGTGTGCGAAAGCGACGACGACCTCATCGATCTGCTCAACGACCGCATCCGATCGCTCCCCGACGTGGTGGCGACCGAGACGTTCGTGTACTTGAAACTCCACCGACAGCTCTACAACTGGGGAACGCGATGACGCTTCACGAAATCGACCAGCAGTCCGACCTCCAGGCCAAGGCCCGCGACCACCTGTGGATGCACTTCGCGCGTCAGTCGGTCATGACCGACGGCCCCGGCGTCCCGATCATCGTCAAGGGTGAGGGCCACCACATCTGGGATGCCGCGGGCAAGCGCTACATCGACGGCCTCGCCGGCCTCTTCGTGGTCAACGCCGGCCACGGACGCCGCCGGATCGCGCAGGCGGCGGCGAAGCAGGCCGAGGAACTGGCGTTCTTCCCCCTGTGGTCCTACGCCCACCCCGCGGCCATCGAGCTCGCCGACCGCCTCGCACACCTGGCCCCCGGCGACCTCAACCACGTCTTCTTCTCCACCGGCGGCGGCGAGGCGGTCGAGACGGCGTTCAAGCTCGCCAAGCAGTACTGGAAGACGCAAGGGCAGCCCACCAAGCACAAGGTCATCTCGCGCGCGATCGCCTACCACGGCACCACCCAGGGCGCCCTCGCCATCACGGGGCTCCCCGTGATGAAGCACATGTTCGAGCCAGTCACCCCCGGCGGCTTCCGCGTTCCGAACACGAACTACTACCGCGCCGCGGAATCCGGATTCGGCGGCGGGACGCCCGAGGAGTTCGGCCTGTGGGCCGCCGACCGCATCGAGCAGATGATCCAGTTCGAGGGTCCCGAGACGGTCGCCGCGGTGTTCCTCGAGCCGGTGCAGAACGCCGGCGGCTGCTTCCCCGCGCCGGCGGGGTACTTCCAGCGGGTGCGCGAGATCTGCGACAAGTACGACGTGCTCCTCGTCAGCGACGAGGTCATCTGCGCCTTCGGGCGCCTCGGGTACTACTTCGGCGCCGAGGCGTACTCGTACCAGCCCGACATGATCACGTTCGCCAAGGCCGTCACCAGCGGCTACTCGCCCCTCGGCGGCACGATCATCAGCGACCGGGTGTACGAGCCGTTCGCCCACGGCGACGCGTCGTTCCCGCACGGCTACACCTTCGGCGGGCACCCCGTCTCCAGCGCGGTAGCGATGGAGAACCTCGATGTCTTCGAAGAGGAGGGACTGCTGCAGAACGTGCGCACGAACTCCCCCGTCTTCCGCTCCACTCTGGAGAAGCTGCTCGATCTCCCCATCGTCGGCGACGTCCGCGGCGACGGCTACTTCTTCGGCATCGAGCTGGTGAAGGACAAGACGACGAAGGAGACCTTCGACGACGACGAGTCCGAGCGACTCCTGCGCGGATTCCTGTCCAAGGCGCTGTACGACGCCGGACTCTACTGCCGCGCCGACGACCGGGGCGACCCCGTCATCCAGCTCGCCCCGCCCCTGACCATCGGTCCGTCCGAATTCGACGAGATCGAACAGATCCTGCGTTCCGTTCTCACCGAGGCCTGGACGCGCCTCTGACGGCGTCCGAGCGGACGCCGTCCCGACCCCGGCGGCATCCGCTCGTCCGCCACCCGCTCCGATCCCGAGCGGTGCACTGATGCTCTACCCGACACCATCCGTTCGGTCGCGACCGCTGATCGCGACCCGCACCCTCTAGGAGAAGCCACGAACGAGAACACCCGCGCCACTGCGGCGCCCGCGTCCGGTTCGGGCGCCAAACTCGCCCGCACCCTCGGCCTGTGGTCGATCGTGGGTCTCGGCCTGGGCTACATGACCCCGACCGTCATCTTCGACACCTTCGGCCTCGTCGCCGAGAAGACCAACAACGTCGTCCCCGCCGCCTACGCCATCGCCCTCGTCGTGCTCGTGTTCACCGCGATCAGCTACGGCAAGATGGTCCGCGTCATCCCGAGCGCCGGGTCGGCCTACACCTACGCCCGCGAATCCATCCACCCCGGCGTCGGCTTCGTCGTCGGATGGACAGCGCTCATCGACTACATGCTGCTGCCGATGGTGAACGCCCTCATCCTCCGCAGCTACATGGAGGCGCTCTTCCCCGACATCCCCGGCTGGGTGTGGGTGGTCGTCTTCACGGCCGGCGTCACGGGCGTCATCTACTTGACGATGCGCGGCACCTCCAACGTCAACATGATCCTGCTGGTGTTCTCGATCCTCGTGATGGCGGTCTTCGTCGTCATGGTGGTCGTGCAGCTCGTCGGCGGAGCAGGGGCCGGCACCGCCGTGTCGCTGGCTCCCTTCGTCCACAGCGACGTGCAGTTCGGCGCCGTGCTGGCCGGTGCGACCGTGGTCTGCTTCTCGTTCATCGGCTTCGACGCGGTGTCGATGTACTCGGAAGAGGCCAAGACGCCCAAGATCATGCCCCGGGCGATCCTGCTCACGCTCGTGGCCGGCGGCCTCATCTTCCTCATCGCCGCCTACGTCACGCAGCTGCGCTTCCCCGACTCCACCGCCTTCCCGCCCGAGGCCATCGAGGACAGCACGCTGCCCGAGATCGGCGTCCAGGTCGGCGGCCCCGTGCTCCAGGCCGTGCTCACGGCGGCCGGCTTCGCGGCGACCCTCGCGTCGTGGCTCGCCTCGCACGCGTCGGTCTCGCGCATGCTCATGGTGATGGGGCGCAACAACGTCCTGCCGCGGCGGGTCTTCGGGTTCATCAACCCGAAGACGCACACCCCGACGATCTCGATCGTCATCGTGGGGCTCGTGAGCCTGCTCGCGATCTCGTTCACGCTCGAGCAGATCGCCGCGTACATCAACTACGGCGCGCTCGTGGCGTTCACGTTCGTGAACATCTCGGTCATCGCCTGGTTCGCGATCCGCCAGGGGCTGCGCAAGACGCCGGGCGACATCTTCCGGTACATCGTGATGCCCGGAATCGGCATGCTGCTCACGGGTCTGCTCTGGGTGAACCTCGACGGGCACGCGCTCGTCGGCGGGCTCATCTGGACCGCGATCGGCGTGGTCTACCTCGTGGTCCTCACCCGCGGATTCAAGAAGCCCATCGCCTCGTTCGACGAGAACCAGCCCGTCACGGGCGTCAACAAGACCGTCCCGGGCCCGCGCTCGGAGGTCTGACCGCACCGCCTCGGCCGCGGCATCCCTCTCCTGCACGGGAGGGATGCCGCGGTCTTCGCGTTGCGCCGACGGCCGCCCGGGCCGAACTCCTGACGTTTCGCCGGCGGGATGCCGCGAGCTGCGGCGCGCGGGCGCGGGCAGCGCTCTTCGCAGGAGTTCGGCGCAACGGCGCCGACGGAGATCGGACCGGCGGAGGGCTCAGCGCTCGAACGGGGTGACGGCCCCGAGCACGACGGTCTCCGCGTCGTGGCCGTTCGCCCACCAGTGCGGTGCGGAGCAGCCGTAGGTCACGGTGTCGCCGGTGTGGAGTTCGACCCGCCGGTCGGACTGGCACACGATCAGAACCCCCGACTCGACCGTCACGGTCTCGGTGCCGATGTGTCGGAAGGGGCTGACCTCGTTGGTGAAACCGGGCGGCAGCGTCGAGCGGATGAGCTGCAGCATCGACTCCCCGCGCGGGGTGAGCAGCTCGCGCACCGCCCGCTGGTGCGGCGGCGCGTCGGCGGCGACGGGCATGACGTGACGCTTGGCACGGGCGACGACACCGTGCGGCACGGCGGGTTCGTCCAGCAGCTGGGCGACCGGGATGCCGAGGGCCCCCGCCAACCGCTGGAGGGTCTGCAGCGAAGGGTTGCCGAGCCCGCGCTCGAGCTGGCTGACCAACCCGAAGCTCACCCCCGCCTTCTCGGACAGGGCCTGGACGCTCAATCCGAGGCGCTTGCGGGCGTCGCGCACCGCGGCCCCGAGGGTCTCGACGGTGCGTTGTTCATCGGCATCCGTGGCGCGTGTCATGAGGGTGTCAGCGTATCGCCGCGGGGCACGGAGGGGCGCAACCGCCGGGTCATGTCCGCACCCGCGGCCCCTCGGGCGGCACCGCCGCCAGGAGTTGGCGCGTGTACTCCTCGCGGGGGCGGGCGAAGAGCTCGGCGGCGGGGGCCGCCTCGATCACCTTCCCGGCGCGGAGGACGACGACCTCGTGGCTCATCTGCTGGACGATCGCGAGGTCGTGGGCGATGAACAGGTACGTCAGCCCCTGCTCGACCTGCAGACGACGCAGCAGAGCGAGCACGCGCGCCTGCACCGACACATCCAGCGACGCGGTCGCCTCGTCGAGGATCACGAGCTCGGGTTCGAGCGCGAGAGCGCGGGCGATCGACACCCGCTGCCGCTGCCCGCCGGACAGCTCGTGCGGGTACCGCTCGGCGAACGCCGGGTCGAGGTCGACGAGCTCGAGCATCTCGCGCACGCGCGCGGCACGGGCCGCGGCGGTCGATCCGCCGAGCCGGTGCACGCGCAACGGCTCGGCGATCGCATCCGCGACGGTGCGCCGCGGGTCGATCGAGGCGAACGGGTCCTGGAAGACCATCGCGATGCGACGGCGGTCGCGGCGCCGCGCGCGCAGCGCGTCGCGGACTCCCGAGCCCGTGGCATCCGCGAGCGTCGCCGTCCCCGCGTGCGGGGACAGCAATCCGGTGAGGGCGCCGGCGATCGTGGACTTGCCCGAGCCCGACTCCCCCACCAGGGCCACGGTGGTGCCGCGGCGAACGGTGAACGAGACATCGTCGACGGCGTGCACGGTGCGCCGGCCGGCCGGAGTCTGCACCGCGAAGCGCACGTCGAGCCCGGCGACCTCCAGCAGTGGCGGCGCGGTCGGGGCGGGTGGCGGGCCCCCCGCGGCGACGATCCGCGGCCGCGCGGCGAGCAGCTCCTTCGTATACGCGTGCCTCGGCTCGGCGTACACGTCGGTGAGGGGACGCTGCTCGACGGCCTCGCCGTGCCGCAGGACGAGCACCTCGTCGGCGACCTGGCCGACGACACCGAGGTCGTGGCTGATCCACACCACCGCGGTCCCGCGATCCCGCTGCAGGCGCTGCACGAGGTCGATGATCTGCGCCTGCGTCGTGACGTCGAGCGCCGTGGTCGGTTCGTCGGCGACCAGGAGCGCCGGATCACACGCGAGAGCGATCGCGATCATCACGCGCTGCCGCTGTCCACCGGAGAACTGGTGCGGGTAGGCGTCCACGCGCGTTGACGGATCCGGGATGCCAACGGCCTCCAGCAGCGCGATCGCGCGCGTGTGCGCGACCCGGCGGGACAGCCCGCGATGAGCCTCGAGCGATTCGGATATCTGCCGCCCCACCGGGAGGAAGGGGTTGAGCGAGGTCGAAGGGTCCTGGAAGACGAAGCCCACGGCATCCCCGTGCACCGACCGCAACGTGCGCTCGGACGCTCCGACGAGCTCGACGGGCGCGGCATCCGCCGCAACCCGCAGCAGACTCGACCCGGTGACCCGGCGTCCGGGAGCGTCGATGAGACCCGTCGCGGCGAGCACCGTCAACGACTTGCCCGACCCGGACTCGCCGACGATCCCCAGCGTCTGGCCGCGGTCGACGGCGAAGTCCAGACCCCGCACGATCGAGGACTCCCCGATCGCCACGCGCAGATCGCGCACCCGGAGAACGCTCATCGGTCCCCTCCGTTCGTCTCGGCGGTCGTCGTACCTCGTCGCGCGGATCCGGCGCGGGCGAGGGCGACCGCCGAGACGAACGGAGGGGACCGATGAGCGTTCTCC